>JAYPAW010000019.1:0-10712 GCA_038123915.1 Opitutales bacterium | reverse complement strand
CGAATTGCGGATCATGCGGAGGGAACTTTTTGGTATGTGCTTCCTTCCTTACCTATGTTCTTACTGATGCCTTTTCTTTTGCGCAAAGGCATCTCTTTCCCTGCTGCTTTATCTGCAGGGATTGCCCTTACGGGTGTACTTTATTTTTTGATGACCAAGGTTTTAGCAAAATTTGGAATGAACTTATAGTCCCAATCCGCACGACTGATGAATAAACCAATCATCGCATGTGCTCTTCTGGGTGCATCTGCTGTTTTATTGGGGGCGTATGGGGCTCATGGACTGTCCGAAAAGTTTGTTGATTTTCCCAGAATGAAAATCGCATACAACAATGCGGTTGATTACCAGATGTACCATACATTGGTTCTTTTGATTTTGGGGCTGGCTTCTTATGTTCCCAAAATCAAGTTGCCCGAGTATTTGTGGCGATCTTTTGCCGGTTCGATTATGCTTTTTTCATTTCCTATTTATATCTGGGTTTTGGGAGGTCCTGAATGGGTTCTTAAGCTTACACCTTGGGGAGGTATTGGCCTTTTTGTTTCTTGGTTATTATTGGGTAGGGTTGCTTGGATAAACCGAGATCTAAAATAAAACTCCAAGGATGAATAAACTTCTATTTTTTGCCTTTTGGGTACTCACTTTAGTGGTTAGTTATTGGGTTGGTTTAAAATCTGATTCGAATAGGCAAAATTCACAAGGAGAAGAACTTGCGAAAATTACACCAAGTAAAAAACTCGACCAAACCAATCCAAGATCCGGAGAGTTTGCTTCCCAATCAAGCCCGGTTCGACCGCAGTCCTATGATCTCACCATAGGAGATAGATTGATTTCAGGGGAAGATGCAACCCCTTCTATGGGGACATTGCAATCACTAACCGAACGATTGACTTCATCGGATCCGATCCATCGGTTGCAGGCGTTTGCTGAGTTACTCAAAAAGCCTGATTCATCTTCTATCGATTTGGCTTTGCAGGCCTACGAGTCCTTGCCTGGTGGACCTGGGCGGTTCAGTGAATTGAAAATGCTCGCTTTTGCCTGGGGGCAAGTGGATCCGGTATCTGCTCTTACCTGGGCGAAGTCCCAACAGCATTGGGACGAACATGTTGCGAGTTCATCGATCCTTGATGCCTGGGCCCGAGAGGATTCTGATTCTGCGATTCAATGGGCGAAGGAAAATTTCAACGGGGAAGAAAACCCATATTTTGTGGGAATTATTCACGGGCTATCGGAATCCAGTCTTCCTCAGGCAACTGATTTGATGACTGAACTTCCCTATGGGCGAGTACGCGGCCGGGCGGCTCATATTTTATTTGAAAAGGTCTGGAGCCAAGGTGAGCAGGTTGCGGTTCATTGGGCGGAGCATTTACCGGAGGGCTCTCTGCAAAATTTTGCATATGGAGAGTTGGGCGAAAAGCTCGCCCGCTCGGATATGACCCGGGCGGTTGAATGGCTTGATTCGATGGAGGAGTCGGCAATTAAGGTAGCAGTTTCAGAAGATGTCGCCCGGGAAATGGCGAAACAAAATCCAGAAAAAGCTGGGGTTTGGACCCTGAACTTGCCGGATGGAGATTCCAGGCAAACAGCCTTAGAACAGGTTGCAAAAGTTTGGGCAAAAAAAGACCCCGCCGCTACTGCTGCGTGGATTAATCAGTTCCCACAGGGTACCAATACAGATCCTGCGATTGAGCAACTCGTAAAGGAGATCGCCCTGAATGACCCTGCCGGAGCCATGAGTTGGGCGGAGTCCATAACTGATCCGGCGAAAAGAAAGCAGCTTATCGAGCACACTGAAAAGGTAATCAAATCACAAAAATTCCCAGCCAAAGATTCAACTCAGTGATTCATCCCTGTTTGTATTATTCTATAAACAGTAAGCAGGTTGGGTTGGGTACATTGAAGATTGAACCTCTTTGATAGGTAAGCTTGCCGGTTTCCTGATTAATTCGGTGAGATGAAACCGTATTGGAATCTTGTCCAGCCGCCACGAGCCAGGTCCCTTTCTGGTTGATAGTAAAATTGCGTGGGAAAGCACCACGGACGGGTTGTTTTTGAATGTTTTGTAAAAGGCCGTTGGATCCAGTCTCAAAAACGCTAACGGAATCGTGACCACGATTTGATGAATAGACCCATCTGCCCGATGGATGCACTCTGATTTCGGCGGCTGAATTGAAGCTTTCCTCCATCTTTTCCTGCTCCGTAAGGGTAGGAATACTGGAGATACGGGTGGCTTTACCTTGGGTGGGTTCCCATAAAAAAGTTTCAATGACCAAGCTCAACTCATCGAGTAAATAAATGTATTTCCCGTCCGTAGAAAATTTCATATGCCTCGGACCACCGCCTGGAAGAGAATCGATCTTGCTATGGGCAATCAATTCAGGGGGGGTGTGTTTGATTCGATAGGTTGCAATCTGGTCTAGACCGAGATCCGGAACCAGGGCGAATTTCCCACATGGTGAAAAACCACACCAATGAGGATGGGGGCCTTTTTGACGGTTTGGTACGACTCCTGAACCTCCTGTATGTGGATATACATGTACATCCAAAAGTTCACCGGTAGGATTTAGGGAAAAGCAGGCAACTGAACCTCCTCCATACTGAGTGGTTAGTAAAAATTGACCACTGGGGTGGACAGCTAGGTGGCAGCCCAAACCATCCGGACATTCCAATCTGGTAAATTCATCAAGATTTCCATTCTCATCCAATTGATATCCCACGACTCCAGCTCCTTTTTCCCATTTGGCGACCGCATAGATAATTGGTTTTGTTGGGTGGCGGGTGAGAAAGTTTGGAGAGTCTATTTTGGCGGCCAGAATGGGCACGGTCGCCCGTCCATTCGACTCATTAAAATGAGCTCGGTAAATTCCTTCCGCTCCTTTTCCATTTGTTCCTATGAATAAGAGTGAGCTGCTGGATCCAATAAGCTCTAAATTCAAAAAGCAAAAAAGCAGGAAAATCCAAAACGGATCCTTTTTAAAACTTAATTTCATGAGTAAGTCCTTGGGAATTCCGTAGGGGATTGTCAAGTCATTGGCTTTCCCTAGGTTGACCCTGTTTCATTCTTGTAAGAATTCATTTTTTAGATTGCTGAAAACATGGGCATGTAAATGTTTAGAAAGAGTGATTTGTAAAACTTTTAAGGATAAAGAACGCATTCGGGCAGCCGGTCGGTCGGCTGCTGCTGTATTGGATCGTTTATGCGCCATGGTTGAGCCTGGATTAAGTACCTGGGAAATAGACGAAGCCGGAGGAGAAATCATGAAGGATATGGGTATTAAAAGTGCCTGTAAGGGATACCGCTCAGGCCACCGGATTTTCCCGTCCTACACCTGTTTGTCTGTAAATGATGAAATTGTTCACGGAATAGGGGTGAAGGAGCGGATTCTCAAGGAAGGCGATGTCATTTCTGTGGATGTTTGTATACGGGAAGATGGATTTGTGGGAGATAACTGCCGAACCGTTCCTGTGGGTGAAGTTTCTCCAGAAGTGGCCCGCCTGCTTCGGGTGACTGAGGAGTCCCTTTATGTCGGTTTGGTCCATGCGTTACACAAAAACAGGGTGGGGGATATAGGTAATGCGGTGCAGCGGCATGTGGAGGATGAAGGATTTGCGATTATTACCAACTTTGTCGGGCATGGCGTGGGCAGAACCCTTCACGAGGACCCACAAATCCCCAACTACGGGAAACCGGGTACAGGAGCACAGCTTCGCAAAGGAATGGCCATCTGCGTAGAACCGATGGTCAATACCAAGAGTCCGAGGGTTCGGATGGCGAAGGATGGATGGACCGCCTTGGCCGAGGATCAATTACCCTCGGCTCATTTCGAGCACACCATGTTGGTGGATGAAGGCACTCCTGAGATAGTCACCCTGCCTCCCGGGTATCATCATGCAACCAAGTTCTTGAAGGCTAAATTGGAGCAGTTGTCCTTACCCATTGAGCTGGATTGTTAACCCATTTTTAGGATCATGCTCAAAAAATTAGCGGACAGTGTCTTTTCCTTTGATGTGGAATGGATACCCGACCCGAAATCTGCCGAGATTCTTCATGATCTTCCTCCTGCCCCAGGTCCCGGCGAAGAGGCGGCCCATTCTTTTGAAGCCCTGTGGGCCAGTGCCCGAAAGGAAGGGGATGCTCCAGATTCACAACCGTATTTAAAAACCATATTATGTAGAATTGTTTCGCTTGCCGGTATCCTTCGTGAGCAGGCACCAGGAGGGAAACCCTCTCTGAAACTGATTTCTTTACCCTTGGATCCTTCCGACCCTCTGAAATCAGATGAAAAAACCATCCTGACGAGTTTTATGAAGTCGGTGGGAAGGAGGAAGCCCCAGTTGGTTGGGTATAATTCCGCCCAATCAGATGTGCCGATTTTGGTCCAACGGGCAATTGTTCATGGTTTGCCTGGTTTTGGATTTTCGGATCGACCCGCCAAGCCCTGGGAGGGGGTGGATTATTTTGATGCCAGAAATTCGGACTACAACCTGGACCTTGCAGATGCGATGGGGCAGTTTCGTGATCGTCCGACCCTGCATCAGGCGGCCACCCTCAGTGGTATCCCAGGTAAATTAGAAGTGAGTGGGGCCTCCGTTTCGCAGATGTGGTTGGACGGGAAGCTTGCTGAAATCGTCGAGTACAATGAATGCGATGCGTTTACCACCCATCTGCTTTGGGCAAGAGTTGCTCATTTTTCCGGTTTACTATCAACAGAGCAGTACCTGGCAGAGCAAAAACTGGTCCGTGACCTACTGGAATATGAAATTTCACAAAACCGCACCCATTTGCAACGCTTTGTACAGGAGTGGGATCGTTTACTCTCTTTGACTGGGCAATCTTAGCTTTGGTTCATCCTTGGCTTGTGAGAAACTCAGTTGGGGAAGATTCACTACTTCATTCGCCCCATCATTGCTCAATTTAACTAAACCTATATAAACATATTGATGACTTCAGATACTACAGCAGCAGAAGCCTTGGATAAATTAACAGAAACGCGCCAACGGCTTGTGGCAGAAATTCGCAAATCAGTGGTGGGGCAGGATGAAGTGATTGAACAGTTGCTGATCTCTCTGCTTGCCCGTGGGCATTGCCTTTTGACTGGTATCCCAGGGCTCGGGAAAACTCTGCTGGTTAAAACTTTGGCAAATTGTTTAACCCTTGGTTTTAAGCGCATCCAGTTTACCCCGGATTTGATGCCCACCGATGTGTTGGGTACGGAGGTTGTGGATGAAGATCCTAATGGTGGAAAGCTGTCTTTTCGTTTTGTGCCAGGGCCTATTTTCTCGCAGGTCGTTTTGGCGGATGAAATTAACCGGACTCCCCCAAAAACTCAGGCTGCCTTACTCGAAGCTATGGAGGAAAGACAGGTAACCATTGCGGGAGAAACCAGACCTCTTGAAAGTCCTTTCTTTGTGCTGGCTACCCAAAATCCAATTGAATTGGAGGGAACCTATCCTTTACCGGAAGCCCAATTGGACCGTTTTCTTCTCAATCCTGTGATTCAATACCTTCCCCAAGCCGATGAAATACGGATGGTGGGTGATACCACCGGCCAGGACCGCCCCCTGCCACAACCTGTTTTGAGCGGTCCAGAAATTGAAACCTTGCAGTCCCTGACCCGTCAGGTTCCTGCATCCGAGGCTGTGCTTTCCTACGCCGTGCGGTTGGTATCTGCGTCCCGTCCTGGGCAACCGGGGTGCGATCCCTGGCTTACGGATCGGATCAAATGGGGTGCAGGCTCGAGGGGGTCTCAGGCTTTGGTGCTCAGTGCGAAAGCCAGAGCCTTACTCGATGGCAGGCCCAATGCATCGAGGGAGGATGTCAAAGCGATGGCGAAATCGGCCCTGCGTCACCGGATTTTACCCAGTTTTCTAGCCGAGTCCGAAGGCTTGAGTTCAGACGATTTAATTGACCGGTTACTTGAGCAGGTTTCGGACTAGGACTCATTCGCTTTAGCCTCTCATTCTCTTTGCTCTGTGGTACAAGATAAAGCGTACCCTCTTTTAGACCCTCTCCATCTTTCCAGGATGGAAGACCTTTGCTTGCTTGCCCGGGTGGTTGTGGAAGGTAATTATTTTGGTCTTCACCGGAGTCGGAAACAAGGGCAGGGGAATGAGTTTTTTCAGTACCGTGCCTATGAACCGGGAGAAGATCTTAAGCGGGTGGATTGGAAGGTGTATGCAAAATCCAATGCTCTGGTAAGTAAGACTTATCAGGACTCCACCCATTCAAACCTGATCATAGTATTGGATGCCAGTGCATCGATGTCCTACCAGGGATCGAACCATGTTTGTTCCAAGTTTCGTTACGCTCAGATGCTGGCCTCCTGTTTGCTTTATCTTGGGCACAGGCAGGGCGATCGTCTGGGTTTGTTTGGAGGGTCCCAGCAAAAGGTGGATTGGATGTTTCCCTCTGGTGGTCGCGAGAGTTTTAAAAGTATTCTCACCACGATTGGAGGCATGATCCCAGAGGGGGAGGATTTAGGTGATGATTTGTGGAATCAATTTAAAAGCAAACTTCCCCGCCAGGGTACGGTTGTGGTAATTTCTGATTTCCTCGAAAATGAAAGTCGTTTGGAAGACTACCTCAGTTTTGCATCCTCCCATCACTATGAGTGTATCTGCTTTCAGGTAATCGATCCATTGGAAGAGCTTCTTCCAGATGATGAAGCGGTGCGTTTTATCAATCTCGAGGGGGAGGGTGAGTTGTCGGTCGCTCCCGATCGTATCCGTACTGAGTACCAAGCCCGGGTTGCTGGGCACATAGAAAAACTTGGATTGCTGTTTGCCAGGGCAGGAGCAGAGTTTTGCACCCTGCGCACAAACGAAGACCTGGGGTTTGGGATACGCCGCTTTTTATCCCTTCGGGAGGCCGGTAAATGATTGAATTTGCCCAACCACTGGCACTTTGGACCGGTCTCCTGATTGGGGTACCCATTTTGGCCCATTTGGCGTATCGCAGGATTGCTCATAAAATACCGTTTTCCAGTCTGCGTTTTCTTCGTACATCCACCATTCCCAGAAGTGGCCGAAAAAAACCAAGTGATCTTATGCTGCTCCTTTTACGGGTATTGTTTTTTGTCTGTTTGACTTTGATTCTGGCGGATCCGTATTGGCAGGAACCCAATCCATTAGACCTGAATCCACAGGGTGAGTCAGAATCCCTTTTTGTAATCGATACCACTCCAAGCATGGCAGGCTGGGGGGGCTGGGAAGAAGCGATTTCCTTAATCCAATCAAGGATATCGGAGGAAAAGAATATTCGATATGGCTTGTTAGCCAGCCAGGGAGGTAGATTGGTGACCCTTCCGACCGGTTCCGCTGAGCAGGATTTACAGACCACTCTCAGGCAGCTGAGTTGTCAGTCCTCCGCAGGCAGTCTGCAACCCATCCTCGATCAGGCTCCCCTTTTGTTTTCGCAAAAAAACACCTCCAAAAAGATTGTCCTTGTGAGTGATTTTCAAAAATCTTCCTGGCAGGAAGTTGCAGGCAGGTTTTCGGCATCGGGCATTGATGTTGAACTACTCCCGGTCGGTCATGGGGATTCTCCCTGGCAAACCAGAACCGGGAATCGTGCGATCGTGGATAGCCGGGTAGCTTCCGGAGGCGAGGATAAGATTCGCGTCTGGGCTGCCCTGCGTAATTGGGATGACGCTAAAGTCGACCTCAATGTTTCCCTCGTTGCAGGAGGGCAGGTTAGGCAAACCGTCGAGGCGAACTTGCCTCCACTCGGTAGCACACAGGTTCAATTCACCTTGCCATCCAAGGATTTTGCTCAGGCAACCATTCGCCTGGATGAAGAGGATGCATATTCATGGGATAATAACCAATCGCTCTGGGTTCTTCCTCCGCTTCCTCGTGCTTTTGGGTTTTGGATGAGATCCGAAGGGGAGCCGACCGACCTGCTTGAACAGCAATTTTTACAGGCTGCGATGGAGAGCACCGGGGATGGAGAATGGAATACATGGGTGGAAAATAAACAGCGTGCATCGGATCTTAAAAATGAAGATGCAAGCAAGCCCCTTGATTTTTTAATGATCCTTGGATTATCCGGTTGGTTTGAGGACGAAGGGCTTGCTCCGGCTTTATCTCAATATGTAAACAATGGTGGTAAGGTTTTGGTGACTCCACCCAATGATGCCCATGTTCGAATGAACCGTGCCCTTAAGGATGGCAACTTAATCGATTTTACCTTTGGAGGAATGAACCGCACCGCTTTTCGCATGGAACCTTACCGGATCGATGTTTTGGAAAAGAATAGCAGATTAAATACGGTCTTTTCTGGGGATTCGGTGCGCGATTTATATCTTACTGAAATTCGCCAGTTTATCACTTTGAATGATCCCTTGGATCTGGATGTTCCTTTGCGGGATCGGTTGGGTCGACCCCTTGTCGTCATTCGCTCTTACCCAGGTGGCGGGAAGCTCGTGTTTTCCTCCTTTCGCATGGTTCCGCAGTGGACTGATCTACCCATGCGCAATTCTTTTCTTCCTCTCCTTGCAGAGTTGTGTGGGGTCAGGGAAAGGGAGCAACAGAATGGGGGAGTGCTTAGGGTGGATTCGGGTTCATTGAATGGGATCTCCTCTTCTGATTCCACCTTTAGTTCCTATGGACTGCTTCAGCAGGGTGATCAAAGAATAGAGGTGGTGCATCCGCTGGTGGAGTCTTTTCCTGAGGTGATGGATCCCAATGATGTGATCGACGCACTGACTGGAACCCATCTGCCTTCATCCAGCCTACGACTTGACAATGGAGAGTTGGTTTCCGATCAATCCCAACCCCTATGGCAATGGTTCGCATTGGCCGCGTTCCTTTTTTTATTATTGGAAACAATCCTTTCTGCTCCCGCCTTTTTAAATCGGCACACCCCGGAGGTCCAAAATGCCTAATTTTGCCCGCCGTTTAAAAAGAGAAGCCAGGTGGCAGTTCATAGCCCGCTCTCTGGGTGCCTTGGTGATCGGTTTTCTGAGTTGGTCCGGCTTGCTCATTCTTTTGGATCTCTACGATGCCTTTTCCCCAATTCAGGAAACCGAGATTTCAAGCTGGATGGTGGGAGCCCTGATCTTTTCATCTCTATTGTTCCTGGGGCTCCTTTTGTACACTTGGATCAAGCGCCCAAATTCCAAAGATCTTGCCCGAACGGTTGAGTCTGCAAATCCTGAACTTGGAGACCTCCTAAACACAGCGATCGAAATTGAAGGCCGCTCCGAAGAGCCTAAATTTATGGAGCGCCGGGTGTTGGCTCAGCTTGATAAGCGAGCCATCTCCCTGGACTGGGGTAAGGGTTTGCGTCCTACCCAGCGATTTTGGAACTTTTTACTCTTTGGTTTTGTGGGAGGAGTTCTGCTTTCTTTGTGGAATTATGAACGCAGTCCCATGGCCAAAGTGCGGGCAGTGATCGGTGGAGATGCAGGGTTGGAGGTTTGGACAGGGTTGAGCGGATCTTCGGAAAAGCTCAGGAATCCGCCTGAGGCAGAATATCGAAGGGGAGCAGATGTTCTGGTAAATGCACATATCATACGGGGACATCGTGGAACCAAGGAAGCCTGGATTGAGTGGTCAGACCGGAATCACACGACCCGATCGAGCATGCTCCCCACTGGATCTTCGGATAAATTAGAGTTTGTACTGCCATCCCTTACCGAGGACCTCCGATACCGTGTGGTTACCCCTTCCCTGGAGAGTGCATGGTACACCCTTCAGCCCTATGATCCCCCTGAGTTGGAATTTGCCCGTTGGGAAATCACTCCACCCGCTTACCTCAACATGGAAACATTGATTCACGATGGATTTGGGTATATTGAAGCCCCTGAGAATAGCAGCATCCGGCTGGATGTACGGGTTAAGGATTTTCCCCAAAAAGTTTCTGCCCGTTTACTCAGCAATGATCAGAATTTCTCATTGGAAAAAATCGGCCGGGTAACATTTTCTTGGAGCGGGAAAATGGATAAGGAATGGTCGGGACGACTGGGCTTATCAGATGCACTGGAGCCTGCACGGCCTGAGGTTTTACATGATGGAGTGACCTTTTCTCCGATTCCGGATGAACCTCCCATTGTCGAGATTTCTGAACCAGCCAAAGACCTCGAGCTTCCCTTTGATGCAGAGCCTCTATTGATCGAAGTATTTGCCGCCGATGATCATGGGGTGAGCGAGCTGAGTCTCCATGTTTCTCATGATGGGGTTAAAAAGGACCAGGATTTATTTGTTGATCCTGTTGAAAAAGAGAAAGCGGTGACTGGAATCCTTGACTTAAGCGAATATCCATTGGCGGTTGGGGATGTGATTACCTACATGGCTTTTGCGGCAGATAACCGAGAGCCTGAGAACCAGATCGCCCGATCGGAAATTTATTTCATCGAGATTTTACCTCCGGAAGGTAATTCCACGGATTCCGATTCACAGGCTGGGGGAGATATGGGTGGGGATACCAAAGAGATTCCTGTCCGGCAGTTCATTAATCGAACCAAACAGATTATCCGGGATACTTATGATGCCTTGATGGAAGATGGGTTGAGGCGGGAAGAATTGAGCCTCGCTCTTTGCACGGAGGCCCTGAGCCTCAAAAATGAAATGACTAAAACCTACGATGAGTTCGAGGGGATGTTTCCGGTTGTCGATGGCCTGGATCTTGGAGAACTGCTCAATGAAGCAACCTATCACATCGAGCAGACTGAAATTTACACAGGGGAACAGGAACTTGAGCAATCCATTGAGTC
>JAYPAW010000018.1:0-11603 GCA_038123915.1 Opitutales bacterium | reverse complement strand
AGGAAAGCAAAGAAGCCGACCACATCAGTCACAGTAGTTACAAACACTCCGGAAGCTAATGCCGGATCCAAACCCAAACGATTTAAGAGCACTGGGAGGATCACACCTGAGAGTCCAGCAACGATCATATTAATGACCATCGCTCCAGCTATGATCCCACCGAGCAAGAGGGAAGACTCCCCACCCTGCCCGAATAGAAACATCGTGGAAACACCTGAAAGGATCGCGAAAAGAACTCCATTCAGAACCCCCACTAAAAGTTCTTTCCGGATGGCTCGCATAGTATTGTAAGCAGTTAGTTCCTTGGTCGCCAGAGCTCGCACCGTGATCGTCAGGGTTTGTGTACCTGCGTTTCCTCCCATGGATGCAACGATGGGCATAAGGACGGCTAAGGCGACCATCTGCTCGATGGTGGCATCAAATAAACTAATTACAAAAGAAGCCAAAGCAGCGGTAATTAAGTTGACCAATAACCAGGCAAATCTTTTGGCCGATGACTGAAGTACCCCATCGTCGATGGTCTCTTCCCCCACTCCACCCAATCGCAAAACATCTTCTTCGAACTCCTCCCGGGCAACCTCCATCACATCATCGACGGTAATCATCCCAAGAAGTTTTCCAGTTTCATCTACTACTCCAGCGGTGGTCAGGTCATACTTCTCGAACAGGAGTGCCACTTCTTCCTGAAGAGTATCTGCCGGAACCAAAACCTGGGTTTCGTCCGAGATTTCCCGCATCAAAGTATTTCTTGGAGAACGTAAAATTCGTGAAAGAGAAATAATTCCTACGGGGCGGGCTTCTTCATCCACCACAAACAAATCCAGGAATTCTTCAGGTAAATCACTTTCCTCCCGCAAATAGTCAATCGTCTGCCCTACAGTCCAGTTTGTACCTACTGAGACCACATCGGTCTGCATTCTCCTACCGGCACTATCTTCAGGAAAAGCCAGGGCAACCTCAATATCCTCTCTCTCTTCCTTGGGGACGGAACTGAGAACTTCAGCACGCTCCCCTTCCTCCATATCCTCCAGCACTTGGACCGCTTCATCGGAGTCCATCTCCGTAATCACTTCGGCAACCTCCTCTGGAGTCAGGCTGTCGGTTACTTCCTTCCGGAGGTGATCCTCTAGCTCAAAGAGCAAATCTGGATCCAACTCTTCCTTAACGGACTCGATCAACCGCTTGCGCAAAGAACGATCCAGCAATCCAAACGCATCGGCGAGGTCCGAATGGTGAAACCCCTCCAAGTGTAGATTCAGTTCCTCATCCGTTCCATGCTCAAGCAGACGAACCAATTCATCAAAACGAACGGAGTTATCCCCCCTTGTATCTTGATCAATACGATGAATGACCTCAGTGCTATCCTGTATATCTGCCATGACTCGTATTAAAGATGAAACCGGACTCTACCCGGAAGGCGTAATTTGAAAGGTTGGGAATTAAGCTGTGTCAGTTCTTTATGCCAATCAATTCAGACTGGCTCAATTTAATTCGTGCCCAAGCCCTGACGGATCAAATAAAAAAAGTCAGGAAGGAGTCCAGGTCAAGGCATGACAAAGAGCAAGCCCCAGTGCATCTGCCTGGTCAAATGGCAACGCTTGGGGAAGCCCAAGCATTTGGGCAAGTGTGCTCGACATTTGCTCTTTGCTCGCTCGACCAAAACCCACAACAGCCTGCTTGACCCGTAAAGGTGCGTATTCAAAAACTGGAACATCCCGGATGGCTGCTGCCGATAAGGCTGCGCCCCTGGATGCACCCATTATCTGTGCGGTCTTAAAATTTTGAACATAAATAGTCTCCTCACAGGACAGGTGACGGGGTTGCCATAAATCGATTAAATGAGCCACAAGTTCATGAATTTTCCCCAGGCAGGAAATGGAGGACACCTTAGTGCCAAGCTTAAGGGTTTCGGAATGAAGCAATTTATAGTTCCTTCCGTCACATTCCAGAATCGCCAGACCCGTTCCACGAAGACTTGGGTCCACCCCGAGTATTTTTCCCTTAAATGGCTCTTTTTTAAGAAGCATTTTGGGATCAACACCCAATTTGCTTTTGGTCGATTGACCGGCCAAGTGTTGAGCCCAAAGTTTTCGCGATGATTTATTCACTAAATAATTAAAAGATCATGCGCAGACCAGCTACCACGATAAAGAACCAAATCATTCTCTCGAACCAATCCTGCCTGATATAGACAACTATTTTAGGAGCAAT
This sequence comes from Opitutales bacterium, assembly GCA_038123915.1. Classification (GTDB taxonomy): domain Bacteria; phylum Verrucomicrobiota; class Verrucomicrobiia; order Opitutales; family Seribacteraceae; genus Chordibacter. The sequence continues at coordinate 9,392 of JAYPAW010000018.1, read as the reverse complement.
CCATGCCCCAAGCATCGCGGGGATAAATAACCAGACACAGACCGAAAAGATTTCGAGGTTTAAAACCTCAAGCTCATACATCAATGGGACCTTGGACACATTTACGATCAGGAACAACCAGGCAGATGTCCCGATAAATGCATACTTGGGCAGTTTCATAGCCAATAAATAAAACTGTGCAATGGGCCCAGCCGCGTTGGCCAGCATAGTCGCCATGCCCCCAACTAATCCGAGAACTGGACCCAAAAAACGGGGAACCTGCAGAGTGTCCGTCTTGCGGTTTTTGGATAACTGCAAATGTAAAAAGCGAAGCAGGGTCATACCAAGAAGGATTACTCCGATGAGAACCTTTAAGCTTTCTCCCCTACCCTCCGCCTGAAAGTAATCAAATGTGAACCAACCGACCAGTACACCGACCATGAAATATGGAAGCAACCGACGTACATGGGTCCATTCAACATACTTTCGATACACGATGGTGGAAACGAGATCAGCAGAAACCAGAACCGGTAAAAGTAGACCTACGGAAAGAGCCACTCCCGACGGCCCCAGTGCATCCTCCAGAACCAATACATACAGAGCAACCGTCAGATTACCGGCACCTGGTATCCCTCCCTTGCTTAACCCCATAATCAAAGCCCCTACCCCAAGCACGACCCAGTGCATCCATGTAAGCTCAATCATGGGTGATGGATGGGCTCTAAGGGAGTAAAACTTCCAGAATCAACCTCAAAGGCTTCCCAAATATCGGCATCTTGCTGGGAAGGAAATTCCGTACCCGTAGCAAAGGTCTGGGCACTGGGTGGCAGTAATTTACGAAAGTTTGCCCGGCGTACTTGGTCTAACTCTCCAAGAAAATCATCCGCAAGCAGGATGGGCATACGGCCAAGCTTTTGCTTCAGGAATGAAAATTCTGCCATTCTCAAGGCAAGCACAACTCCCTTTTGCTGTCCTTCTGAACCAAACTGACTGGCATTCTGATCATTTAGGAGCAAAGCAAAATCATCCCGGTGTGGACCTTTTCGTGTAGTCCCAAGCTGGCGGTCACGTGGACGCTCCCTGGCAAAGAGATCCATCCATCGACTTGGATCATCCGCCTGTGACTCAGGGAGGTAGGCCAGCTTCGCAACCTCCAAATCATTACTAAGCTTGGAATAAGATTGCTCAAAAGCTTGCTCAATTTCAGGAAACAAGGCTTTCCGTGCCTGATACAGGGTATGAGCAGAGGCAGCAAGGGTATGCTCAAAGGCAACCAACTCGGAATCGGTCGCCTGTTTCTTGAGCAAGACATTACGTTCCTTCATCGAGCGATAGTACCTTTGCAAGGCAGTTAAATACTCAGCAGATGTGGAAGATAAAACAAGATCCATCCACTTTCTACGGTCGGATGGGCTTTCCCTAACCAAGCGAAAGTCTCTAGAGGAAAGGCAAACCAAGGGAAACTGGCCCAAGAGGTCGACCAGCCTCTGAGTCGGCTCTCCGTCCAACCGAACAGCTTTCGCTCCTTTTTTACCAAAGCTTACCCAAACATCTCTTTCATTCCCATGGTCGTCCAGAAATTGAGCAAAAAGAGATGCCTCTGCCTGCCCCTGTTTTACCATCGATTCCGTGATGGCTCCACGAAAAGATCGTAAGGTCGAACACATCCCGATCGCTTCCAAGAGGTTCGATTTCCCCTGGCCGTTTTTTCCAATAAAAAAAATCCGGTCGCTGGAGAACTTGAGACTAACCGTGCCTAAGTTTCGAAAATTTTGAAGATTTATCCCGGTGAGTCGCACTTGATTAGGTATAAATTAAAGTGAGATGACATCGGTTGATCCACGCTCGTCCAGTAACTGCTGATGAGCCAACCTAAAGGAATCTGCCAAGTCCAACCAGTCTTGCTCTGTATTTTCGATGTAAGAACTAACCCGAACCAGTCGACGGCTTTGAGATTCATCCAAACCGATCGCTCCGGCCAGGGTTGAGGGTTGGTCACGGGCGGTGGAGCAGGCAGAACCAGTGGAAACCTGATGCCCGAGCTTATCGATCCTACTGATCCAGCTGAGGTTATCAAAATCTGGCAGGCATAAAAGTGAAGTATTCCACAGGCGTGGCACCTCATTTCCAACAATCATCGAGCCAGGCAAATCTTTCAAAATGGAATTCTCAAAATTAGTTTTCCAATGCAAATGATTCTGACTGGACGGAGGTGAAATACAGTTTCGCTCCCAGGCAGTATGCATTCCTTGAATTCCGGGAAAGTTTTCTGTACCTCCTCTCGATTCCTTTTCCTGCCCACCCCCCTGAATCAAATGGACCTGAGAAGACGAAACCAAGGCACCCACTCCCTTGGGCCCACCAAATTTATGAGCGGAGAAAGAAAAGCTCTTACAATGATGTAATTCATCGAGGTTCATTTTTCCCAACCATTGCGTGGCATCGCAATGGAACCAAATATCTCTTTGCTTACAAATCTGAGCAACCTCCTGCCAGGGCTGAATAACCCCGGTTTCATTGTGAGCCCCAAGCAGGCAAACCAGAACCGGTTGGTATTGATCCAACAACTGTTGAAAACCAGACCATTCGATGACGCCATTTCGGTCGACAGGGATCAAATGCACCTTGCCAGGAAAATAATAATTCGATGATTCCAAGATGCTTGGGTGCTCGACCTGGGAGATTAGGATATTGGAAGACTTGGATGAAAGGTTGCGTGCCACCCAGGAAAGGATCGTATTATTCGACTCGGTGGAACCAGAATTAAAAGTGAGGTGCTCAGCTGAGACACCCAGGGAGCGGGCCATCTCGTCCCTTATTTTTTCAATTTTTGCACGAACCCGAGCACCAAGACGGTGAGGAGAAGATGGGTTGGCCCAGCTTTCATCCAAGGCATGGGCTACGGCCTTTGTTACTTCTAAACTCGGACAAGTGGTGGAATTATTGTCAAAATACGCCATTGCATATCCTTAACGGAATAAGTCCACTTAGCGGGATGGGGGCAAGCGAAGGGTTTGTCCAACCTTGAGACTATTCTTGCTTTTCAATGTATCCCGGTTGGCCGCATAAATGGAATCGATGTAGCCGGCATTCCCGTACACTTTTTTGCTAATTGCATATAAACTATCGCCTGGCTGAACTACATAGGAAGAAGGGATCGATGATTTTGTCTGTTCTGGTTGAGCAACCCGAACAGGTTCGGCATTTACATCTGAGGAAACCTCATCCACAGGAACGGGTAAAGCAGGAACAAGGGGAGAACCCAAGCGTGCTTTTAAATCAGAAACCTCACGACGCAAACGGTCGTTCTCATCCTTAAGATCTATACTTTCCAGGTAATTATCGTAGGGTTCGCCCGGTAATTTTCGGATAATTTCACGCTCAGCAGAGACAATCAGTTCATCCACCATCGGAGACTCGCGGGAATCAGGTTCCAACAACAAAAATCTACGAAAATGATAAATGGCAGCTACAGGATCCTTTCGGTCCGACAGGGTGAGCAACAACCGCCCTGCTTCAAGGTGGGACTTCGGAGCCTGAGTAACCCTTCGAGTAACCGAAAGAAACTCATCCAATGCTTCTGCATCTCTCCCCACCCTGAGGTAAGATTTCCCACGCTCAAAGGCAGGATCATCTCCCTCCTCTATAATACTGCCAACAGGGGCACACCCCAACTGTAAGATAAACCCGATGGAGAGCAGCCAAGCCATTAGGATGCGAAACTTCATTCCCCGAGAAAGGTTAAGATAAGCCTACGTTGGTGGGGAGCCACTCTATGCTCCCATAAAAAAAGGCCTTGCCAAGTGCCAAGCTGCAACCGTCCCTTGGCAAAGGGAATTTGTTCACTTGTGCGGGTTAGAGCCATTTTCACATGAGATGGCATATCATCTGGCCCCTCATGGGTATGAATGAAGTAAGGATAATCCTCAGGAACCAGTTCTTCCATAAACCTTTCCAAGTCTACACGGGCAGAGGGATCCGCATTTTCCATAATGACCAAGCTACAACTGGTATGCTGCAAAAACACACTGACCAAGCCTTCCGAAAAGCCGGACTCAGCAAGTCCCTCTTCGACCAGATTGGTAACTTCGTAAGTTCCCTTACCTTGAGTCCGCACTTCAGAAATCTTTTTGAAAACTCCCATACTAGAAGGACAAAACTAACTCAAACAAAGTGAGGTTGGCAAGGGTTGAGAAAGCTCAAAGGATTTTCTACACCTGCAGCTCCGTTTCCGTATTCATCCAGATTTGGAGGCTATGGAGGAGATCCTCGATTCGTTCCTTCTCCACCCCCACTTCCTTTACCGGGCGTTGGAGAACTTCCCTTGCATCTTCCCTTAAGTCCCCCGACAAGCCAGAAAGCCAAGACTCCCGAACAGGAAGGCCCTCATTTCGTGTAAAACAAAAATAAAGTTTCAGGAGTACAACTTTGGGAAAAGATGCACGCATCAAAGAACCTAACGAGGTGCGGAGTAATGTTAATTGAGGTGCCGGATCAAGTAAGTGAGATCCATTCAACAAATAAAAACATGCGATCTCCCCAGCAGTTAAAAAATGGGCAGGGTGAGCTGTTAATTCACGGTAGGAATGAACTCTTTCAAAATCCCGGGCAAATGGGATCGATTGCTCAGACTGCTTAGGGTTGGTCAGGCATTGTATATCATCAAACAAATCCGGGGGGGGAAGTTTGGACGATCTTTTCCCCGGGGAAGAAAATAAAACTGCCCGCAAACCTGAGGTTTGATCAAACATCCGGACGCGAACAAAACGCTCACCGGTTGGATCTCTTGAGAGAACGACCCCGGATAATTCTTCCGATGCGGTCAATGGTAGAAGTTAGGATGCAGAGGGAACCACTGCACCACCGGAAATCAACATTTTCATACCATCCCCAACGGTTACATCAAGCCGCTGAATCTCATCTTCCTTAACCAAAAGCAGAAACCCACTGGTCGGATTAGGGGTGGTGGGAACAAAAACATATATGTACCCATTGCCAATTTTAGATGTCACATGCTCGGAAGACTCAGCAGTGATAAAGCCCAATGCGAAGCAATCTTTCCTAGGGTACTCAACTAGGCAAACCTCCTTAAATACGGCACGGTTCTCGCGCCCAAAAGTATCCACAATCTGTTTAACGGACCGATAAACGGCATTGATGAATGGGACTTTATCCAAAACCTTTTCGGTCAGGTTGATGAAGAACCGACCCAACAAATATTTCGAAAAGTATCCGAGTGCGGTAAGCAAAATCACTCCGATAATCAAGCCAGCACCTGCCAAAAGAGTTTCCAGACCAAAGAAAGAATTTTGTTCACTTAATCCGAGTTGGTAAGCCAGTTTCAAAGCCGGGTCTTTGAATAAATCGAGTAAAAAATCGATTACAAAAATAGTTGTACCCAGAGGTAAAAAAACCAAAAGGCCTGTAAAAAAAGCATTTCGGAATCGCCTGGATAAACTACTTTTGGGTGCGTTCATTGGCAGTTAGAGATATTAATCATGCAGATTTTGAGCGAGTCGAAAATCAGGCCAAAGCGAAAGCTTTTTAATATAGCCCATAACCCTTTGCTCCTCCAAACGCATCACTTCTCGGTCTATTTGCTCGAGATCATCAAACCCAATGATATGCAACCATCCATGGATCAGATACAGACTAAGCTCCTCTGCGAGGGGAATCCCCCTGCTTTTGGACTCATCAATAGCCTGGTCGACGGATACGCAAATCTCTCCGGCCAATTCATTTTCCTGATCCGCAGGAAAAGTGATAACATCGGTGGGTCTAAAATCTTTTAAATACTTTCCATGTAACTGATTGTGTGCCTCACGGTCCATGAAAACAATCGATAACTCCCCTACCAAATTATGCTGGTGCAGGGAAAAAACCGCTTGAAAAAATTTTCTTAGCCTGTCCGGCTTAAACTCCAGTCCATGATATTGGTTGGCACACTCAATTTCAGGGGCCGAACCTTTCGATCTGTCAGGTGGCATTGTGCGGGAAAGGATTACGGGAATCCTTATCTTCATCCGGATACTCGATCCTTGAATGAAGCATATTTAAGGTAGTCTTAAGAAAGCTCCTCTTGATGGTTGCGACCTCCTCCAAGGTGAGTGGGCACTCATCCAACTGCCCATCTTCTAGACGATCCTGAAAAATCGAATCCAATAACTCTTCCACACTATGATGCGTAACTTTGGAAAGAGACCGAGCAGCTGCTTCCACAGAATCCGCGAAAAATATAATCGCACTTTCCTTAAAGCGTGGGCGTGGACCATCATACCTGTAAGTAGATTCATCGGGTTCCTGAAGGTCGGAATCCCCGTAGGGAAGGTTGGCTTGTTTTGATTTTTGCTTTGCCTGAAAATAAAAGTATTTCACCAGGGTTGTTCCATGGTGCTGGCGAATCACATCACGAATAACTTTGGGCAACCGGTGCTCCCTGGCAATTTCAAGACCTTCCTTAACATGGCTTTTAATGATTAATGCACTCATGGCCGGGTTTTGGCGGTTGTGCGGGTTACCAAAATCTCCCTGATTTTCCGTAAAATAATTAGGCTGTACCATTTTTCCAATATCGTGAAAAAGTGCACATGCCCGACAAAGTGTGGGATTCGCTTTGACTTCGAGGGCGGCATCCTCTGCCAAGTTTGCTACCATCAGACTATGGTGATAGGTCCCTGGAGCTTCGACCTGCATTCTTCGAAGCAATGGGTGATTATAATCGGTAAGCTCAAAGAGGGTAGCGTCCGTGGCCACTTTAAATGCATTTTCGATTAAGGGCATCGCACCCAAAACCAGAGCACCAGTAAAGACCGATACCACAAAGGAAGCTAAAGCATGATTTAAAGGAACCACCCAACCGCTGCCCGAAGCAAAACCAATACCCAGAGCGACGATACCGCCTGTGACTCCAGCCATGGTTCCTGCTTTGAGCACGCTTCCACGCAGCCTGACTTCCCTACAAAAATAGACCCCAACCAGAGCCGTGCATAGCGACCCAACCAGCATTTCGATCCCAATCTCCTGCATAGCCGCATGGAAAACGCAGGTCATCATCGCTGTCAATGTGGCCATTCTTGGACCTACCGTGATCATAACAATCATGGGAGCAAAAGCGATGGGTAAAAGGTATGGCAGTAAGCCAATCAGAATCGGGCTCGATCCAAATAGCTCAGTCTCTCCGAGCTCCATCACAAATCGGGAAAAGGCCAGGTTGGAAAGAATCGCAGTCGCCACAATGCTTGAGCGGGGCCCATCCGCCCAGAAGGTTGGCAGGACCAATCGAATGTAAACAATTCCAAATAACAGGGTAACGATGGTTACAAAAATTCGTTTGGGTAAAAGAACACTATCTTCCAAAGCCAGATCTAAGTACTCCTGATATTTTTCGAGATCGGATGCGGTGACTTTTTCTCCACGGCGTAGAATGATGTCTCCTTCCTGCACAGATATCACAGTCGGTTCCATATCGGAGATTGCCCGCTCTTGTGCAGCGGTGGTGGCGGTTCGGTCAATCGATCGCAACCTCAGGCCTTTAATCAAAAACTCCCCAAGATCCGAGGCAAAATCGTTTCGTAATTCCTGAGCAGCAAAGGACTGGTTCTCATCGGCATTCTCTATAATATCTTTGAGTTGTAAAAGGCTCTTACTCTCAAAAGATTCCTTTTCACTCCCTTCTTCATTCGTAGCTAAATTTACTAAAAAATCGGCTAGTACAGGATAGTGGATAGATAAGTCATCGAATGTACTGAGGTTTTTGTCGCGGTCAAAAAGAACCAATCGATTCGAAAAATCGATCATTTGTGCTTTAATCTTAGCCGTAGCATTGGACTCAGCCAGAAACTTTTGATCCAAGGACGGGAACTTAACAACTCCCGTCAGATGAAGTTGGGAGAGCAACTTATTTCCCTGGGAGAAAAAGTCTTCCCCATCCATAGTCACTGTATTCAACAAGGTACGAGCTTCCTGATCGGTTAAAATAACCTGAAATTTGACCTTCAATTCATCCATTAAAGATTGCAGGGCCAGCATTTGTGATTCCTCGGGCATTTCCACAACCGCAAGCATACCTTCGCGTAAGCGAACCATTGCTTTGGCAAAGTTCTCCTCTCCCACAAAATCCCGGGTAAATTCCCTGGGAGTGCTACTTCTGATCCATTCCTCTGCCTCTTTTCTACGAACCTCGCTCAGGTAACTAAATGTACGATCACTGTAGACATTTTCTGGTGCCACCTCCCCAAGCGTTCGTAAGCCGGGAGGTTCCTGACCCACAAAGCAAATCAGAACGATCGTGACTCCGAAGAAAATGGTTTGGAAAAGGTTCTTTCCTGTCCTTGCCCAAAAACCTGAAAATCCTTCTAAATTTTGTCTTCCAGAATCCTCTTCCTGCAAGGCACGACGCCTTCTTCCGCTCCGCAAATTTTTGCGGACCAGATCTTTTCTATCGTCCATCATCTTTTTTGCCTGGTGGCTTTTTCTTCCGAGTCCTTATCCTCATAGGCCGCAATAATTCGGCTAACCAGTGGATGGCGCACAACATCGCCATGATCAAACTCGTGAAAATGCAAACCTTTCACTGAATGGAGGATTCTTTTGGCTTCGCGCAAACCAGACTCCTGCTTCGGAGGAAGATCGACTTGGGTAAGATCCCCAGTCACCACCATTTTACTTCCCTCTCCTAATCGGGTAAGAAACATCATCATTTGAGAACGGGTGGTATTTTGAGCCTCATCCAACAAAGCAAAACATTTACTGAGCGTTCTTCCCCTCATGTAAGCAAGCGGAGCAATTTCAACCACACCAGTCTCCACCAACTTTCTTGCCTCCACCGGTCCCAACACCTCATCCATCGCATCGTACAAGGGGCGTAAGTAAGGGAGTAATTTTTCCTCCAGGTCTCCAGGGAGAAAGCCCAGGGCTTCCCCTGCTTCCACCGCCGGTCTGGCCAAGACAATCCTTTCAATTTCTCCCTCCAACAAGGCATGCAAGGCGACAATCATGGCCAAGAATGTTTTTCCCGTACCTGCGGGACCGATCCCAAAAACCAGATCATTTTTTAGGATAAGATCCAGAAACTTCCTTTGGCTTAGATTTCGAGGAACCACGGATTTTTTCCGGATCTGTATACGGAGCGGACGATTTAATAATTCCTTAAGCTCATTGATATCCTTCTGATTGAACTGATCGAGAAATCTGAAAAAGTCGAATTTACCATGCACCAAGCCCTGTTCTTTGGCAGCTTGCAGCAAGGTAAAAAATTCTTCGGCACGGTCCAAAGGTTCTCCCTCCCCTTCCATTTGTAAAAGGTTACCCCTGGCAATGATTTTAACCCCCAATGCTTTCTCGATAGAAAGTAAGTGCTCGGGGTTTTCGCAGTAGAGCTTATGGAATTGACGCTCCGATTCAAATTCGATGGA
>JAYPAW010000017.1:0-11628 GCA_038123915.1 Opitutales bacterium | reverse complement strand
GGGAGTAAGGATACCTGGGTATTGAGGGAATTTTAAAGATGCTTTCTCGGGTAGCAGATAATTTATACTGGATGAGCCGTTATATCGAACGGGCTGAGGGTATGGCCCGAATGATTCAGGTACACCAAAGCCAAGCCTTGGAATATGTTCAGAATGAACAACAACTCAAAGAATTTTGGAGTCCGGTGCTTCAGTCTATTTGTGCTGAGTCGGTTCAAGGGGACAATCATGACATCAGAAAGCTTGGCCACTCCCTGATCTTTTCGGAAACTTATGCTAATTCCATTTTCTCGTGTATCTCTTTTGCGAGGGAAAATGCCCGGATGGTTAGAGATCAATTATCTGAGGAACTTTGGCTGGAATTAAATAATATGTATCTCTCCTTTCGCAACCAAGAGGCAGAAGCCCTTTATGCACAGGGATCTGATCATCTTTTGGACAAAGTTACTCGGTTCTCATTGGTGTTTCAGGGGCTTGCCGATGCGACGATTCCCCATGGAGAAGGATGGCGCTTTTTAACCTTAGGAAAATATTTGGAAAGAGCGGATCAAACCAGTCGAATGCTCGACACTTTAAACCTTAGAACCAAAGAATCAACCCGTGCAGATTTGATGTCAGTCCTAAGTTGTTGCATTGCACTATCTGCGTTCAGGCAGCAATTTCGGGGAAACTTGTCGCTGCCCAATGTTGCGAACTTTCTCTTATTCTCAGAGGACTTTCCAAGATCGATTCGATTTTGTATCCGATCAATTGACCATATTTTGCATTCCATTTCCGGTGTGCCTGCAGGTACTTTTTCCAATGAGGCGGAAAAATTAACCGGAAGCACATTGGCGATGGTAAACTTTACCGACTGGAACCAAGTGAAGGCAAAAGGATTGCATGAAACCCTAGATGAGATTCAGAGCACCCTTATCGAAATCGGACAATATGTGTTCGAAACTTATGTGCTCCTTCCATCTGAAATTAAAAGCCTGGGCGAACGGAGTTCTGCCCAATTTATCCAAGCTCAGCAACAGCAGTGAGCCCAGGTCGGGTTTCCATCTTTGGAAAAGGGTGATTTAAAAATCTGTTTATGAGATTCTATTTGTTTCATCGTACGAGCTACCGCTATCCATCTTTGGTGACTCAGAGTTACAATGAGTTACGGCTGCATCCATTATCCAATGACTGGCAAAAGTGTACTTCATCCACCATATCCATTCTTCCCATTTGCAAACCGAGGAGTTACCTCGATTTGAATGGAAATATTGTTCACTATTTTGAATTACCAGAAGAACATCAAAAGTTAGTCATCGAGGCTCGTTCGATTGTGGAAACTACCTCGCGTGTGGATTTCCAAAATTTCCCTTATGGGGTCAAGCTTTCGAACCTTTCAAAAATGGAAGGCGTGCCTGAATGCAGAGATTACTTACAAACTTCAACCTTTGTTGAAATTAATCCAACGGTTTGGAGAATGGCGGTCGATTTACAGGCAGGTTCGACCGATGTGTTTCAAACCGCTTACCAGGTAATGGAATTTATTTACCAAAACTTTGAGTACTGTAAGTCTACGACGACGGTTGATACGCATGCCAATGAAGTCCTGGAAATACGCAGGGGCGTATGTCAGGACTTTGCCCATGCTGCCTTAGCTTTATGCAGATGCTTGGGTATCCCTGCTCGCTATGTCAGCGGTTACTTTTTTGATTCCACCAGGGATCGAAGGATGCGTGGTGCCGAGGCATCTCATGCCTGGATTGAGGTCATGGTGAGTGGCCATGGTTGGTACGGATTGGACCCCACAAATAACCGGGTGGTGGATGATACCTATGTGATCCTCGGCACCGGTCGAGATTACAGGGATGTGGCTCCGGTAACCGGATCCTATTACGGTCCCCGACCCAGTGAGTTCGATGTATCGGTAAGAGTTAAAAAGTACGATGATTAAAAGGTCAGGTTCAAGGACCTGTTTGCCCGTGGAATTGCATCAATAAGTGTGCGTGTATAACTCTCTTTGGGGTTGTCGTATATCTGTTCTGCAGGTCCATTTTCAAGAATTCGACCCTTTTGCATTACGGCAATGTGGTCGGACATAAATTTTACCACACTCAGATCATGAGAGATAAACAGGTAAGTAAGTCCCCTGGAAGACTGAAGGGATTTTAACAGATTTAATACCTGTGCTTGAACCGATACATCCATCGCACTGACACATTCATCACAGACAATAAATTCAGGCTCGGTCGTCAGGGCACGGGCTACGCAAATGCGCTGTCTTTGACCACCCGAAAATTCATGAGGGTAGCGATGCAAATGTTCTTCACCCAGCCCCACCTCATGGAGGAGAGCAATAGCCTTTTCCAAACGCTCATTCATGGATGTACCAATCTGATGAACGATCATGGGTTCTACCAAAGTTTGCTCCACAGTTAAACGGGGGTTTAGGGATGCGTAGGGATCCTGAAAAATAATTTGCATGGATTTACGCAAAGAATTCCTTTTAGCAAAACTGTGAGGACCAACAATTCTTCCCCGATAAAGAATGTCTCCCCCGGTGGGTTTTATCAGGTGTAAAATACTCCGCCCCAGAGTGGTTTTACCTGAGCCAGATTCACCGACTAGCCCCAGGGTTTTCCCTTGTTCAATGGATAAGTCGACATGATCCACAGCGACAAGTGGACCCTCATCTGTATGAAATTTCACCACTAATTTTTTGGCTTCAAGAAGGGGAAGGGAACCATCTATGTTTTTCTTTTGAAGTGGATGGACAGGAGAATAAGACGATGTCCCTGCTCCGTCCCCGATGAAATCTTCCACGGTGGGAAGGTGATCCTTGGGGCTTTCCAGGGTTGGTCGACAGGCAATCAACGCTTTAACATATGGATGCTGTGGGTTGCGGAAAATAGACTTGGTCTCATTTTCCTCCACCACTTTCCCGCGGTACATCACCACCACCCGATCAGCCAGTTCTGCAACCAAGCCCAAATCATGACTGACAAAAAGAACGCTTACTTGCAGGTCTGCACAAAGATCCTTAAGGATTTTAAGGACCTTTGCCTGAACAGTCACATCCAAAGCCGTGGTGGGTTCATCTGCGAGTAAGAGATTAGGCTCGGTGATTAACGCCATAGCAATCATTGCTCTTTGACGCATCCCTCCGGAAAATTCGTGGGGATAGGAACGGGGGTGTTTGAGGACATGGGAAACCCCCACTTTCTGGAGAATTTCCTGAGCCTTAGTTCTCGCTTCATCCCAGCCGCAAATTTTATGAATTACCAGAGGTTCAGCAACCTGGTCCAGGACTGGAAGGTAGGGGTTCAGGGAGCTCATCGGATCCTGGAAAATCATCGATATCTCTTTACCTCGTATCTTTTGCAAGGAGCTTTCCGTTTCGGAAAGTAAATTCTTTCCGGACCAATCAATCTTTCCTGCTCCAAATTGAGCAGGAGGAGAGGGGAGGAGTTGAAGGATTGAATTACAGGTTACAGATTTTCCTGAACCCGATTCTCCAACTAACCCAACAATTTCACCCGGCTTTATCGAAAGATTTATACCATCCACGGCTCGGACAATTCCTTCCCGGGTGGGAAACCCTACATGCAAGTTCTGAATGGAAAGGTCACTCATAAATCAATTTTTGGAATGTTTGGGATCAAGGGCATCCCTTAATCCATCGCCAAGAAAATTAAGTGCAAAAAGAGTGAGGCAAAAGAATGATCCCGGAAAGAGAAGGAGCCAGGGTGCTGCATCCATCTTTTCCGCACCTTCCTGAATTAAGCTACCCCATGAGCTCATCGGTGCCTGCACCCCGAGCCCCAAAAAACTAAGGGCTGCTTCGAGCAACATCACTGCGGGTACGGTAAGGGTTGCATAAATAATAATCGGGCCAAGTAAGTTGGGCAGGAGGTGATGGAAGAGTATGCGCAAATGGGAATAGCCCAGTGCCCGAGCCGCTTCAATGAACTCAGCTTTTTTCAAGGATAAAGTTTGAGCCCGGGTGATTCGAGCCATGGTCAGCCACTCAACCGCTCCAATGGCGAGAAATAACAGGAGAAAATTTCGACCAAACAGGACCATCAATAAGATTACAAAAATGATAAAGGGAAGGGAGTACAAAACATCCACAAAACGCATCATCCAAGCATCCAAACGTCCGCCGACATACCCCGAGACCATACCATAAGATACTCCAATAACCAGGGACACGAGGGTAGCGAGCAAACCGACCAGTAAGGAGATTCGACCTCCATAAGTGGTGCGTGCAAATAAATCGCGCCCCAGATTATCGGTGCCGAAAGGATGAGCTAAGCTAGGTGCCTGAAAAACCTCATCCAAGTTTTGTTGATCAAAAGAATGGGAGGCAAGCATGGGGCCCAAAATGCAAAGCATAGAGATCAGCAAAAGTAAGACCAGACTGGCTATCGCCATCTTGTTGGCAAGGAGTCGGTGCCATGCATCTTTAGCTAAGGATGAGGTTGCCGGTGTGCTCATTTGCTTTGCCTGGATTTAGGATCCATCCATGCCTGAACAAGATCCACAAACAGATTTAGGAAAATAATCAGAGTCGCATAGAAAAGAACGGTTCCGAGAACCATGGTGTAGTCTCGGTTGAATGCGGCAGTTACAAAGAACTTACCCAGCCCTGGAATGAAAAAAATGCTCTCAATCACGAAGGAACCAGTGATTAAACCGGCAAAGGCTGGTCCCAAAAATGTCAATACCGGCAAAAGACCTCCCCGCGTGGCATGTTTAGTAAGAATACGCCAGGGTGTGGCTCCTTTGGCTTTTGCAGTTTTAATGTATTCCTGCTGTAAGGTCTCGAGCATACCAGCCCGGGTGAGCCGTGCAATATAGGCTGCGTAAAACAATCCCAGAGTAAGAGAAGGTAAAAACCAATCAGATGGGCCGTACCAACCAAGAGGAGGGAAGAGACCCAGTTGAGTAGAGAGTCCATAAATAAGAAAGGGGCCCAATACAAATGTGGGCAGGCAAATGCCAGCCATGGTTAAGCTCATCGGCAAGTAATCCAGCCAGGTATTCCGCTTCAATGCCGCCACCATTCCCACTGGAATGCCCAAGAGCAAGGCGATCATGAGTGAAAAGGCTCCAAGAGTAAGAGAGACTGGAAATGCCGTGGCAATTAATTCCGAAACATTCCACTCTGGGTATTTGAAGGATGGCCCAAGGTCGCCCTGTAGCAAATTCTTGAGATACAAGAGGTATTGATCAAAAAGTGGGCGATCCAAACCAAAATGGCTCTCCAGTTTGATCTTAATTTCCTCTGGTATGGACTTCTCTGAATCGAAAGGGCCTCCAGGGGCAAATCGAGTCATAAAGAAAGTTACCGTAGCAATGACCCAAAGAGTTGGTATGGCTTGAAGGAGTCGGGAAAAAATGAGCTTGGTCACGGGGTTTCCTCCTCGCTCAAATATACATATTTGTATGGATGATGATCCAGCAAGGTGGGGTACCATCCTTGCACGGTTGGGTGACGCAGGGTAAGGTGGACATAAAAATAAAGAGGTAAAATTGGAACCTCTTTGGCCAATAGGTCTTCACAGTCTTGAAAGGATTGCCACCTTTGCTCTTCCTGGCCGCTTTTTTGGGCATTTTCTAAAGCTTGGTCGTAGATGGGGTTTTCCCAACCAGTCATATTTAAGGATTCTCCTGAGCGCCACATATGAAGAAAAGTATTTGGGTCCACATAATCTCCAATCCAGCCCGCCCGGGCCAAAGTGAAATCACCCTTGGATACGGTGGAAAGAAAGACTTTCCATTCCATATTTAGTAATTGAATTTCGACTCCCAGCACATCCTTCCACATCCCGTGCAGTGCCTCGGCCACTTTTTTATGACCCTCCGAAGTGTTGTAAGTAAGTTCGATGGGCGGGAGCTTAACCAAACCTTTATCCTTGAGGTAGGATCGGAGTAGGGTCTGCGCCTTTGCTGGATCATAGTGAAAGCCTGTTTTTGGGTAAAAACCACCTGTTCCTGGAGGGGTAAAACTGGTTGCTGGTGCCTGACCACCTTTGAGTACTTTATCGACAAGTTTTTGACGATCGATGGCAAGGGAGAAGGCCTGGCGGACGCGTAAGTCATCGAAGGGAGGAGATTTGAGGTTAAAGCGGTAAAAATAGGTGCCCAGATAAGGTTCAAAATGAAGGTCCTGCGGATATTTTTGCTTAAGAAAATCAATTCGGTCTGCTGATACACTTTGGGTCAAATGAAGAAAACCGGTTCGATAAGCCCGCTCTTCTGTATAAACGGCTTCGATCGGGTAGAAACGAATTCCATTGAGACGGACTTTTTTTTGATCCCAATAGTATCGATTTTTTGTGACTTCGATGACCGAATTGATTTGGTGATTGAAGAGTGTGAAGGGGCCATTTCCGACAAAATTCCCAGATTTAGTCCAGGAAGTACCAATCTTTTCGAAAGCACCAAATTTTTCGATGGTGGGTGGATGAACCGGGAACCAAGAGTAATGGTTGAGTAATTGAAGAAAATAAGGAACCGGATTTTCCAGCCTCAATTGAAGGGTGTAAGGATCGATCGCTTCAGCACCCACCTGTGCATCTTCCCACGATTTAAGGCCCTCGTGGTAGAGGGAAGCGTTTTTCAAAGGGTAAAGCATCGAAGCATACTTGGCTCCAAAGTTTGGATTGAGAATGCGCCGGAACGAATAGATAAAGTCACCGGCCGTTACTGGATCACCATTGCTCCACTGACCTTCCTCTCGAAGTTTAAATGTGTAGATCAGCCCATCGTCGGAAATAGACCAGGATTCAGCCACGCCTGGTCTTGGCTGAAGGGTCTCGGGATCCTCTGACACAAGCCCTTCCAGAAGAGCCGTTAAAACATTGTGTGCTGCTACACTTGTAGCTAAATGAGGGTCTAAGTGTTGGGGCTCAGCACCCAATCCGAAATGAAGAACCTGATCTTCCAAGGCAGTCTCTACATTTGTAGGTTGAGAACAGCTAATCAACCCGAACAACCAACCAATAAAAAAAATTGGGTAAGTATGGCTGAACCAACTTGGTTGTGTTTTGGTAAGATCCATCTGTAAAAGATTGAGAATAGGAAATAGGGTCGAAAGTATGGCAAGCAAAAGGATCGAGAAAAGAAAGAATGGGTAAGAAATTTCTCTCAAACTCTTTCCTTATTTTTAGGTAAACCATTTGTATGGACTGCCCTGAATTGAATTATCAGAAAAGGCTTGCGAGTGCCATGCCGTCTGTCTTTTATCCAAATTACACCCTAACTCACTTGATATATCTTATGTTCAAGCACCTGCTCCCTTGCATTTTCTTCTTAGCTCTTTTCAATCAGCATTCCTACGGGCAGAATCCGGCTGATATGCCGATGAGGCAGGTAATGAGTGAGGCTCAGGAACTTATTGGTGCTGGGGATTACGCTACTGCAGCCCCCTATTTGGACCAATTGGAAATTCGGTTTGCTGGAGAGGGAAATCCAGAGGTGGAGAAGATTCTGGAGCAATTTGGTTTTGTCCGCGGGGTAGGGTACCTCCAAAATTTTGGTAAAACGGGGGATATGGCCAATATGCAAAAAGCAGCCGATGCATTTGCTAAATTCGTCGAGAAATATCCAGAAAACGAAAATGCGGTTTCTGCAATGCAGCAAAGAACCACTTGTCTCCGTGCCTTGCAAAAATGGGACGAGGCTGCAGATGTGATTGAGGAATTGTTGGATGAGAACAAACCCTTTAAGAAGAAGATTCTCAAGCGAAGTGAGCTCATGAATCTCTATTACGGAAGAGCTCAGTGTTACCATATCAAGCAAAACTGGAGGATGGGGGAAAAGGCCTTCGGTGAACTCCTCAAGTTTGCCGATCTCGCCAAAGATGAAGATCGGGCAGCTTATGCAGTTTCCTGCATGGTGGAAATGTTCGTTCAAGAGAAAAGAGTGGATGAGATCTTTCCTCTGTTGCCCAGGTTATCTGGAGACACTCCTGCCCGTTTTGACCTCCGCTTAAATGTCAACCTCATGCAGGGAGCTGAGATACTCAAAGAGAAGGATCGTCATGTGGAAGCCTCGTTACTCTTTGCCCTGACTATGACTACGGAAGAGATTGTCACCTTCTACACCGCAAGAGAACAACAAATCTCTTATGATATCGAACAGATTCAAACCTTTATTGATGCCCAAGGTAGACGGCTTCCTCCTCAACGGGTGACCACACTAAAGAACAGAATTAATGATTTGGCTATGAAAGCCACGAGTGCTCGGAGTCACCTCAAATTAGCTAAAGACACACCCTCCTTTACCACCGTTTTGAGATGGAGAAAGGCGGATAATTTTCAGGCATGTAAACGGGAATGGGAATCCTTTTGGGCCTTTTACTGGTTATACAAAGATTTTCCAAAACATGAAATGGTTGAAAACTTTGTTTATGCGGCTTTTGCCTCCGCTAACACGGTAAAACATCGTGAAAAGTCCATCGAGCTAGGCGAAGAGTACCTGGCCAATAAAGAGCTGATCAAATTTAGACCGGATGTAACTTTTATTATGGCCAATGCTTACAGGCAGGAAGCGGTGACCCAAATGAAGGTTGTGGAGCAATTGCAATCCTCCCTCGCCACAGTGGACAAAGAAAAAGCAGCAGCAGCCAAAGCAAAAGCGGATGAGTATCAGGCTCGTTTTTTCGAGCTGTGCGATGACTTTCTTGAAGTCATGCCTGAGCATAAATACTCCAGAGAGTTTATCGGTATGATGGGTGCAGAGTTCTTCAAGCGTCAGGAGTTTGACAAGTTATTAAGGAAGTTTGCCGGGTTTGAGAATGGATCATTCAATCCATCCGCTGGCTATGCCAATAAAAAGCAACTGCAGGGTACGGAAGCTATGGGACGTATTAATTACATGAGCGGATTGGCTTTCCTTGCCAGTGGAAACTACGATGCCGCAAAACCTTTTCTGGGGGCAGTCGTTGGAGTAAGTATAGATGGATTGCCCTTAGACGAGGCAGCCATTTCGGAGAATTGATTATGAATATTTTCTCACATTCAAAAGATTTTTCGAAGGTTATGATGTTTTCCCCATGTCTAATATTTGTTTTCGTCTCCATTCTTTTGTCAGGTTGTGGAGGGGATGAGCCTGCACCGGCTGAAGAAACTTCTTCCGGGCAAGATTCCGCTGCTGTCGCTAATGCCCAAGCTGAAGAAAAGCTTGAAGATACACTCGAGCCTCAAATCCTGGAACCGGAAGAGGAAACCGAACCGGTCGAAGCCCCAAATCCCAATGGTGTATTTCTGCCTATGTATGAGGATCAAGGGGGTAAGATGGAAGTGGTTAAGCTAAATAATCACCCGGTCTATTCCAATGGGAAAGGCTATTTCCTTTGGACCAATGGATCCCTTTGGAAAATTACTACCAAGGCAGGCTCGGGAAGAACCATTGCTTCTGGAGGCGAAGAGATTGTTGGGTCCTGGCCACAAGGGGCAAGTGCCCGTTTTTCTCCAGACGAGGAATATGCCAAGCAGGCTATGTTTCGATTGGCGGTTTCATTTCAAGGCTCTCAGGATAATGAAAATGCAATCCGGCTATTTCAGCAGTTCGTCACCCTTTTTCCTGAAGATAAGTTAGTTGCTGAGGTTTACCTGAGCATGGGTGACCTTGCGACCAGTGGACTAGGACCTGATATCCAGCCGAGTATGAAACAAATTCGTCAAGCCCGAACCAGTTACTCGATGGTTCGGGAAAAAACACAGGAAATTGGGTTAATATCTGATTCGACCGCCAACGAGGGCGGGTTGCTTGAGCGAGTCGGTGAAAATCCTGAAGGCTTGGTGAATCATTTTCTCACTTTTGATAAAGACTCTGATAAATGCGTGGGTAAAAGTGAGTTTAGTACACTTCAAAGTGATTTAGGTCATTCCTTTCCCATTGACTTTGAGAGTCATGACATGAATGGGGACGGAAAACTCCAGTTTGAAGAGCTTTATGATGCTGCATCGACTGCGTGCTACAAATCCTTGGAGCTTCTATACACCAATTATATGCAAAGTTTTGGATCCCAGCAAGGTGCTCAAGTCGCTAAAGCCACCGAGAAAATTGGTTTTGCCAAGGAAAAGCTCGGGCAACCCTCTGCCATGCTACAACTTTATTTCGAAGATATACGAAAATTTGGAAACAATCCCAACAACCTTGGGGTAGATGACATTCTCAAGAAATATTGTGAGAAATACCAATATTATGAGGACCGATTTGGACAGACGTTAGAAATTCTTGAAAAACTACAAAACCCCTCCGATGCAGTTTCTTTCTCTTTTACCGATCGAAAGGGAATTGAGCAGCAAGTCTCAGGTACGATCGAAGAGATCATCCTGGATCGCAGCAAAAGCCTCACCTATCTATCTTCGCAATACAAAGACATGGATCCCAAAATCTATGAGGAAATTGTTAAATTTAGAGGAGGAATTTTCAATAACCCGGCTTACATCGAAAAATTTAAGGGCTATCTTAAAAAATATCAGAATTTACAGGCCGGTTTCCCCAAGGATTTATCCCCGTCCAAGGCATTTGCTTCCATGCTTCAGGAAGCTGAATCCGGGAACCAAAAAACCCTCGAATTGCGAATGCGGGCAAACTTAGATCGAATTGGTTCGAGAATAGGTTCTGGGTACAACCCCCAAACCAATGAGTTTCCGGCAGCAAGCCCCAGTGTGCTTGTTTGGATGGGGGAGAAAATGCTGAATCAAAACTCCCTCAATGATGCGTTAGCTGCAATGGAACGATTGACCCAGGTATTTCCCAATGCAGAAGGAGAACTGCTATTTTCTGCAAATTACATCGTGGGTCAGGTTCATGATAAAAATCGTGATTTTTCTGAAGCTGCCAGTAGCTACGATGCCGCGATCACCAACGCTCCATGGCACGCTAAAGCTAATGAGGCAAGAGTACGAAAAGGGTATGCTCTTTATGAAATTGCTAAATCAGATAAGGATAACGAGAAATTTATACTTGCACAGTCAACCTTTGGCGAAGCGCGTGACAGCGATGAAAGCTCGATGGAATTGAAAGGGGAGTGTTCCTTCATGATGGGGGAATGCCTCAAAGAAATCCGGGATTATGCAGGGGCTTCCAGGCATTTTGATGACACAACCTCCAGGTATGCATCATCTGGCAAGTGGGCAGAGAAAGCCTTTGATCAAGCGATTTACTGCTACGAAAAAATTGGCAGACCCGAACAAATTGATCGTCTCGAAAAACGCCGGGACGACTGGCTGAGGAGGTACCAATGAGACAACCTTTACATTTTTTCTTTAATTGGATTCTTTTGGCATCCACTTTTCTCGTCCCTCTTGCTGGATTTTCTCAGGATTATTTTAAGGAGTTTGCAGGGAAGATACCTGTAAAGGTTCATTACCTAAAATCTGCATCGACAAAACCTATGAATCTTCTGGGCATCGATGCAGCCCGGGGAATTGTTTATGCCGAGATGGAGGGGGCCGGCCGTCTCGAATTAGAACTACGACAACTGCAAAGACAGAACATCGAAAAGTTTGAATTTAACTGGTCGAGAAATGGTAAAACCTACCTCAATTATCTTGCCAATGAACAGTATGATCCCCGCGTGCTTACAGCTCTGCGGCCAGAAGTTTATAAGGTCATGCTCTTTTTGGATATGCC
>JAYPAW010000016.1:0-12041 GCA_038123915.1 Opitutales bacterium | reverse complement strand
TTCTCTAAGTTTATCTTCGATTAAAAAATCAGCATCTGTAACGATAGTTCCATCGCCCTTGTAATGAGATTTAAGACCATCCCGCTGGGAATAGCAAACTTCATCAACTAAAAAGTTTGTACTTTTAACGCAAAAGGAATTGAAATCTTCAAATGTTAGCATTCGATAGTAGCATTATAAGGGTTATCGATATAGAAGGATCTATTGAATCAGGTGTGCGGCAGGCTTCTTATATAGATTTCAAAAATTTTGAGATAATCAATAGCAAAGAATATCTAGAAGCTGATGGACTCTTTAGTACATGGTTGTCCAGTTACACTAGTTGCGAAGAAGTAGATTATTGGGCTGCACATAATTGCACGGTGGATAAAAATATTATTACCAAATACGCACCGTACAAAAATAATTTAGCAGATCAATTTACAAAAATGGAGTGGGGGCCTTGGATTGATACGCTTAAAATTTACAGAGTGTTGTACCCAAATCTCAAAAATTATACACTCTCATATCTTAAATCGGTGTTTGGTCTGGAAGGAAGTGTAAAAGAATTATCTGACACATTGTGTAAAAGAACAGCAGTCAAACAGCATGAATCTATGTATGATTGCATCGTAACTTACTTGCTTCTTTACAGGCTAAAAGAACGAATAGATCTAAATTTATTCTTGGTCTAGTGCGACAGTTTCACCTTCTTGCTCGATGTCAATTGAATCAGTATCATTTCCCTCATCAAGCATAACTACTTCAGAAACTCCCACCAAACTGTCCTTGTCGCTTAAGCCAATAAGCTTAACTCCCTTGGAACCTCTATTGGTTTCGCGAATATTTGTGACATTGCACCGCACAGCTTGTCCCCTTTTTGAAAGCATCAAAATCTCGCTATCTTGACCTACACTCAAAGCGTCACAGACAGAGTCAGTATTCATAGCTGTCACACCTTGCCCGCCACGTTTTCTGGGTGAGGTATCCTCAACACCATCCAAATTTCCACCATTTGGTAAGAAAGCAGAGAACTTAGTTCTGATTCCAAGTCCATTGCTTCCACAGATAAGCAATAATCTCGAATCATCCACAACAAGCATATTAACAACAACATCTTTAGGTTTTAGCCGGATTCCGCGAACTCCACGTGTGACACGCCCTTGATCTCTCAACTGATCACATGCAAATCGTAAGCCTTTTCCTTGATTTGTAAGAATGAGGAGATGGTCATCAGGTTTTGCTAGCATTGCTTTTAACACGCTATCGCCTTCGTCAATGTTTATACCAATAATACCTCCTTTTCGGTGATTTTTGTACTGAGAAATTAAACTCTTTTTAACAATACCTCGTTTTGTGCAAAGAACAATAGAGTCATCAGACTCAA
Source organism: Opitutales bacterium (assembly GCA_038123915.1). Taxonomy (GTDB): domain Bacteria; phylum Verrucomicrobiota; class Verrucomicrobiia; order Opitutales; family Seribacteraceae; genus Chordibacter. The sequence continues at coordinate 10,675 of JAYPAW010000016.1, read as the reverse complement.
AAGAGTCGACGATGAGAACTGTCGCAATCTTTTCATCCTTTTGCATATTCAGCAGATTAATAATATTCCTACCCTTTGAGGTTCTTGATGCCTCCGGGATCTCGTAGGCTTTTTCAACATATACTCGGCCGTTATTCATAATGAACATTAAAGTGTCATGTGCATTACAAGTTTGAATCACATCGATTGGATCTTCTTCTCTTTGACCACTACCTATAACGCCCTTACCTCCGCGATTCTGTACTTTAAATTCTTCAACTGATGTTCTTTTAATGAAACCTGTTTTAGTAACAGTAATGACACAACCATCATTCGGGATAAGGTCTTCCATCCTAACATCACCATCAAAGTCGGTAATTTCACACCTTCTAGCATCAGAATAGTTATTTTTTAATTCATTTATTTCAGTTTTGATAAGGTCAAGAAGAACACCCTCGTTATCAATAATGTTTTTGAGATCTGCAATAACTTGCATCAATTCTTGATATTCATTTTCGATTTTCTCACGCTCCATTCCAGTGAGTTGATATAATCTAAGATCAAGAATGGCTCCTGCTTGACGATCAGATAATGTATACTTTTCTATTAACTTATCTTTTGCATCGTTTCTGTTTTGAGAAGCACGTATGATACGCACAAATTCATCGAGATTATCGAGTGCAATTTTAAAACCCTCGAGAATATGTGCACGATCTTCAGCTTTACGTAGTCTAAAATTGGTTCTTCGCAATGTTACATCACGTCGATGTTCAACAAAACATTGGATAGCTTCTTTTATATTTAGTTGCCTTGGTCTAAGCCGATCTAGGGCTAAAAGGATAACACCAAAACTGCTTTCTAAAGCGGTCAATTTAAAGAGTTTATTAATGGTTACGCGCTCAATTTCTCCCATTTTGAGCTCTACGACGATTCGAGTTTCTTCAGTAGATTCATCTCTTAAATCACTTACACCATCTAAGATTTTTTCTTTTACTAGATCAGCTATTCTGGTAACCAATGTGGCTCTATTTACATTGTATGGTATATGAGTTATTACGAGTTGCTGTTTTCCACTCGGAAGTTCCTCAATCTCAATCGTACCACGCATTCTTACAATTCCTCTACCTGTCTTCATGTAAGACTCAATCCCAGATTTACCAGATATAGAACCACCACTAGGGAAATCTGGCCCAGGTAAAATTTGCATAAGAGAGTCAATGTCAATGGCTGGATTGTCAATCACTGCACAAACAGCTTCGATTAACTCCCCTAAATTGTGGGGCGGTATATTAGTTGCCATACCAACCGCAATACCGGTTGAACCATTCATCAACAAACTTGGAAGGGCAGAGGGTAGAACAGTAGGTTCGGTAGAACTTTCCTTGTAGTTAGGAGCGAAATCTACCGTATCCTCATCAATATCTTTTAATAATTCTTCTGATAATTTGGTCAGTCGACACTCGGTATATCTATAAGCAGCTGCAGAGTCGCCATCAACTGAACCAAAATTACCCTGACCATCTACTAAAGGATATCTCATTACCCATGGCTGAGCCATCCGGACTAATGTATCATAGACAGAACTATCACCATGTGGATGATAATTTTTAAGAACTTCACCAACAACACCAGCACACTTGTCATAGGCTCGGTTATGCAAGAGGCCTTCACGTAGCATCGCATATAATACCCGTCTCTGAACGGGTTTAAATCCATCTCTAACATCAGGTAAAGCTCTGCTAACAATTACAGACATCGAATAATCGATGTATGCTTTTTGCATAATATCACTTATATTTTCTTTCATACTAAATTTATTTTAATTTATTATGCGTCTAAATAACTGACATTTAACGCATTATCTTCAATAAACATACGACGAGGAGCAACTTCCTCCCCCATCAAGGTTGTAAATATTTCGTCAGCTGCAACAGCATCCTCTATTTCAACCTTTACAAGTGTTCTACAGGATGGATCCATAGTTGTTTCGAAAAGTTGCTTAGGGTTCATCTCTCCAAGACCTTTGTAACGTTGTATTTGTAGACCTTTTCTTCCTAAATCTCTTAATTTTTGTAAATAATCATTAATTCCTTTGATTTCTTGTATTTCAGACTCTCCATTTTTTTCATCTGCTAAATTGTATGATGCAGTAGAAGAATCGAAGAACGAAATATCTAATCCTGATTCAAGAGTATTTTTGATTAATTTTTCTAATTCGTTTGATTCAAACAATTCGTATATATCGATTCGCTGAGAAAAGGTAATTCCATTTCTTTCAATCTCTTTTAAATAAGAATTAGAATCTGGATCTTCTGACCCAAGGCCATGGGAAGCCATGAAGCCTAATTTCGCCTCAAGATCTGTAAGAAACCTAATCTCTTCATCGTTTCCAGTCCGAATTCTAGATACAAATTTAGGCAAACTACCATTCTGTGAATCAAATTGTGCAAGCAATCTCTCGAGGTTAAATCCATATCTACCAAGTCTTTTTCCTGTCTCTTCAATTTTTAATAATAGTGCGTTTATTATTTCTAGCTTATCTTGAGTAAAAATTTTATTATCACTCAATCTTTTAAGCTGCATATCTTCACAACCAAGTTTGATTAAGATTTGACTCATTTCGTAGTCGTCTTGGATATATTGCTCTGTTTTTCTCCGTTTAATTTTATATAGAGGGGGTTTAGCAACATAAACATACCCATTTTCTATTAAACCTCTCATTTGCCGAAAAATAAATGTCAGTAAAAGAGTTCTTATATGTGCACCGTCGACATCTGCATCTGTCATAATTATAATTTTATGATAACGAGCTTTTGTCGCATCAAAAGAACCCTCGCCCTCATGATCACCAATACCAGTTCCAACTGCGGTAATAAGGCTTCGAATCTCCGCATTATTCAATACCTTATCGAGTCTTGCTTTTTCAACATTCAACAATTTACCCCGAAGAGGTAAAATTGCTTGCGTCAATCGATCTCGCCCTTGTTTAGCTGAACCTCCTGCAGAATCACCCTCGACGATGTAAAGTTCACTTAAAGATGGATCTTTTTCAGAACAATCCGCCAACTTTCCAGGCAAACCTCCACCAGACAGTGCACCTTTCCGAACAGTTTCCCGTGCTTTCCTAGCAGCTTCTCGTGCTCGTGCTGCATGAATTACTTTTTGGATAATAGTTTTGGCATCATCAGGTGTTACCTCAAAATGATGCTTTAGTTTTTCTCCTACAATTTTTTGTACAATTCCATCAACTTCTCGATTAGACAGTTTCGTTTTAGTCTGTCCCTCGAACCGTGGTTCAGGAACTTTTACAGAAACAACAGCCGTTAGACCTTCTCGCACATCATCACCTGTTAGAGAAAGTTCCTTTTCCTTGAGTAAGTCATTTTGACGGGCATAGGCATTTATTACTCGGGTAAGGGCAGTTCTAAAACCTGATAAGTGAGTACCACCCTCCACATTATGAATTGAGTTTGCGTAAGCGTAAAGTTGGTCATTAAAGGAATCATTGTAAATCATAGCAATTTCAACCATGATTAAGCCATCTCCGGATTCAGGAGGTGCTTCACCTGAAAAGGAAATGGGGTTTGAAATAAGACAAACCTTATTTTTGTTTAAATACTCCACATACTCGGTGATCCCATTTTCGAAAAAGAAATTTTCCTTTCGTGATTCTTTCTCATCATCCAGGTGAATCCTCACTCCCGGATTCAGAAAGGCTAATTCTCTTAGTCTTTTGGCCAATAACTCAAATTTGAATTCTCTTGTTTCTTCAAAAATTTGTTCATCAGGCATAAAAGTTATTTTCGTTCCTGTGGAGGTTGCATCCCCAACAACCCTTAGTTCCTGAGTCGTTTTTCCTCGTGAAAATCTCATTTGATGAACTTTACCGTCTCTCCTTACTTCCGCCGTGAACCATTCAGAAACTGCATTCACGCACTTAGCTCCAACGCCGTGAAGTCCACCAGAAACCTGATATGCACCTTTTCCAAACTTTCCGCCAGCATGTAAATTTGTAAGGACTAGCTCTAAAGCGGGGATGTTATGCTTAGGATGAATATCAACCGGGATTCCCCGCCCATTATCTTGAATTGTGCAAGATCCATCGCCATGGAGGATTACAAAAATCTCGCTACAGAAACCTGCCAGCGATTCATCGATAGAATTATCCACAATTTCAAAAACACAATGATGCAAACCTCTTTCATTGGTATCTCCGATATACATATCGGGTCTCTTTCTCACTCCCTCAAGGCCCTCCAGTTTTTGGATTTGGGATGAATCGTAATTATCTTTTTGGTTTTCCTGGTTATCTGTCATTTTAATGAATGTCTGATATATAAATTTGTATTAGTTTTACTTATACTGGAGGAGTGAAATGGCTTTCAAATATCGTTACTGAGTTTCTTTTCTTTAACTAAATATTTTGTTTATGCATTTGAATAGGGTCAAGAGACTAATCAAGTTTTTACTTCCAGATTCTCGCACTAAATCTTTTCTTTTCCATCAAGAAGCAGCCTATTCATATAGTTATGTAAATGACTGATTTGAAATATTTTGTGAAATACTATTTTAATTCTTATTTCAGATAAACCGAAATTTAATCACAAGTACATTAACCTAATTAAACATTTTAGAGTTTTTCATCCCATCTAAAGTTAAAATTCTCTTTCTGCTTTGTTCGTGGTTTCCTTTTTTTGAGGATTCCCAAATTGAACCGATATTAGCGAGAATGCCTTTTTTTGATAAGTCCAGTTAATGAAATACTAGGATGGGAAAAAATTGTAATGAATACTTACTAGAGTAATCGTTCCAAAAAAATAAATAAGCATGGGCCAAAATCCAAATTTTAAAAAATCTCTGAACCTGTACCCTCCTACCGTATAAACGAAAGTATTTGTTTGGTAGCCGATGGGAGTCATAAAGCTAGCTGATGCAGCGATGCAGCAAGTTAAAACAAAGGCTCTTGCTTCATCGGTGTTCAGACCAAACTGAAAAGCAACCAACAAAGAAACTGGAGTCATAATGGAAATAGTTGCATTATTTGAAAGCAGCTCAGTTAATAAAGCCGTGCAGAGATAAAGGATCGTTAGGGCTCCAATAATTTGCCATTTTTCATTAATCCCTGAAGTGCATATATTCTTGATAACCTGAGCCAACATCGATGCGGCACCACTTTTTTCCATTACCACACCCAAGGCCAGCATCGAGTAAATCAAGAGCAGTAGCTTCCATTCGACCGAACGCAGAGCATCTTTTAAGGTCATTGAATTACAAAGTACCAAAAATCCAGCACCAATTAGAGCAATAAGAAAAAGGGATACCATTCCAGTGCTCGCTAAAAAGATAATTGCAATTAAAACTCCGATTGTAATCGATGTAGTAACAGGTTTTTTTTCCACCTGCACGGGAACCTTATCTAGAAAGACTGTTTCATTTACGGCTCTTAATTTTTCAACACTCGATTCAGAGCCCAAGATAAGCAATGTATCTCCGGGCTCGAGCTTGAGGTTATCAAGCCTTAATCCCAAGTTTTTTCCCTTCCGGTGTAAAGCGACTACAGTAAGATTAAACCGTCCCCTAAAGTCAGCTTCCGAAAGCCTTTGCGACGAAAAGCTTGAATTCGGCTTAATCATAGTTTCCACCATGATTGCCTCTGAGGTATTGATTTGTTCGATTCCTAATTCAGCCTGTTCAAATAGTTTAAAGCCCTGAACTTCTCTTGCTTCCATTATCCCTTGAGGCTTACAAGACAAAATCAAACGATCTCTGGGGCGTAACTTTATGGTGGAGATAGGCGAAGCTAAGCTTTTGCCCTCTCGAACAACATCCAAAAGCCTAACCCCAGCAATTGAGGATATTTTAGAGTCCCCTACAATTTGTCCGACCAGTGTTGAATCTTCCGCAACAATGGCTTCAGTAAGAAATTCCTTCTGGTGAATTTCAGAAATTATCTTACTTAGAGCTTCGCGCTCTGGTAGAAGTTTTTTACCAAAAAGAATCACAAATAAAATCCCAAGAAACATCAATGGCATGCCAATTTTAGTAAGCTCAAACATTCCCATTGCCTGCATTTCCGGGTAAAGACTGGAACTTGACATAAAACCACTAGCCAGAATGTTAGTGCTTGTTCCGATTAATGTACAACATCCTCCAAATATGGATGCATAGGATACGGGAATTAACAATTTCGATGCTGGAACACCCAACTTGCTTGATATTCCAATTACGACAGGTAAGAGGATAACGACAACAGGAGTATTATTAATAAATGCGGAAAGCCCGGCAATTAGCAGCAAGAGTATAAAGAGAAATAGATGATACCCACATTTGGTAAGTTCTTGTAAGTAAAGGGTGAGTTTTTCAATTATTCCTTGTTTACTTAAAGCACAACTTACCATGAACATCCCAATAATTGCCAAAGGTGCTTCACTAGATAGTATACCAAGAATTTCATTCCATGTTGGCCATTTCTCCATACCCAACAATCCAAGGAGCAGAATAGATGTTAACAACAGGACAGCAGTTACTTCCATTCTTACTTTTTCTAAGGCAAATGAACCAATCGCTCCGATCAATAATATCAGGGCAAGAATGAGCTCAATTTCGATTGGTGTTTCCACTGGCTTAGGTTAGAGATAGTTTGTGGTTTTCATCGAAAATCATTCCGTTTTAACTGCATATTGTCGAACATAAGATGTGCTGACTATGACTTATTCATTTCCAATCCGTCCTCGCCGACTCAGGGCCACTGAATCTATTCGTTCTATGGTTCAGGAGAGTCGACTTCATCCATCCGATTTTGTTTTGCCGATCTTTATTTCTGATGAAGGGCAGGTAACAGAGATTTCCTCTATGCCAGGAGTTTTTCGTTGGCCTATTGATCAACTCTCTAATCATATTGCTTCTTGTGCAAATTTGGGAATCCGTGCATTCGCTCTTTTTCCTAAAATTGCTTCGGGTTTAAAAACTCCTAATGGTGATGAAATTTTGAACCCCAAAAGTCTTGTTTACAGAGCTGCAAAATCATTAAAAGCCCTGGACTCTAATCTAGTGCTAATCGCTGACTTAGCCTTAGACCCTTACACCTCTCATGGGCAGGATGGGATTGTTCTGGAAAATGGATATGTTGAAAACGACGAGACTGTTGAAATATTAGCTAAAGCTTCTCTTGTTTGTGCGAATGCAGGCTTCGATTGGGTGGCTCCTTCAGACATGATGGATGGCAGGGTTGCTATCATACGTAAAACACTTGATCAAAACTCTCACTCTAATACTGGAATTATTTCATACTCAGCTAAATTTGCTTCTTCATATTATGGGCCTTTCCGATCAGCCATTGATTCCTCCCCAAATGGACAGCAGGTTGATAAGTCGACCTATCAACTAAATCCAGCAAACTTTAAAGAGGCTAAACGAGAGCTCCACTTAGATTATGATGAGGGGGCAGATATGTTGATGGTTAAACCTGCCGAGCCTTTTTTGGATATAATAAATTATGCCAAAACTAATTTTGATATACCGATAGCTGCGTATCAGGTTTCTGGAGAATATTCTAGGATCATGGCTGCTAATCAACTAGGTTGGTTAGACTGGAAAATGTGTGCCCATGAATCCCTTTTGAGCATAAAGAGGGCGGGAGCTAGTGTTATCTTTTCTTATTTTGCAGATAAGATTGCTCCTTTGCTTTAAACTTTACGATTTGGCAAATCAGTTATCATCGGGAGCTCCACCTTCATAGGAGGTTACTTCTTCCTCTCTATCCTCATCCTCTTCCCACTTAAGATCTTCATCTGGTAAAAGCTTCTCATCTTTGTCAGAAACCTCGATAAGATGTGTATCTAAATCTGAATAATCTTCCTCGCCCTCATCGTCATCATCTTTTTCATCATCCAAGTCAGAATCTAATTCAAATCCATCTGGAACAAATTCTAAGATAGAGACAAGTTCATCACTAAAATGGCTCCTGCGTCCTTCCAAAAAGTCATTGTTGTGCTTCTCTGAAAGTACCTCTTCCATTTCCTCTATCGTGTAGGGTTCTGTAAATTCTATAAGGTCATTTAGCATAGCAACTCTAATTTGAGTTACATGGCTCAGGAAATCTGCATATGGTCCCTTCTCTTCATCCAAGACATCAGGCAAGGCAAATAGCATGTCTTCAGCTTTAAGAAGGGAATCTCTGACCCTCTCCAATTTTACTTTTTTGCCTGCAACTTCTTCCGATATTTCAAAAGTAAAAAATGCTTCATCCACTAACTGGGATTGTAAGCCAAACTCAGTCATAGAATCCAAGAGTTCGTTTATGTAGATGAATTGTTTGGGATCGATTATACCCAAATCCTCTATATCCCAATTCTCAGAATCGCTAATGGAATCTACCCACCATTTGTCATCGTTATCACAACGCACAATACACCAATCTAGGCTCGGACTTGTTTTTTTCATTGGATTGCCATAAGAGATGATCAATTTGTATGTCAATCAATACTGACAAATTTTATTACTTTCTTATAAATTTAAATGAAATGTAATTTTTGTAATAACACCATGTTCAATGCTTTACCGTAATCTTATTAAACCGATCTTATTTTCCTTGGAACCAGAAGTGGCTCACGACATAGGAGCGAAAGCATTGCAAATTACCGGTAGTGTAAGACCCATCACAACCTGTTTAAGAAAATTATTACAAAGCAACCAACATCCTATTGAAGTTTTTGGGTTAACTTTTCCTAATCTTGTTGGGCAAGCTGCGGGTCTTGATAAAAATGGAGTCTTTCCTGCCACTTCTGAAGCTTTGGGATTTGGTTTTGTGGAAGTTGGGACGGTAACGCCTCTTCCGCAACCAGGTAATGAACGCCCAAGGCTCTTCAGACTTCCTCAAGATTATGCATTAGTTAATCGCATGGGATTTAATAACGATGGGATTCATTCACTTGTTGAAAAAATTCAACGATCGTTTCCGAAAGAAAAGAGATCGGTACCGCTAGGAATAAATTTGGGGAAAGGAAAATCAACCCCCTTGGACTTAGCTCTTGAAGACTATTGTAAGGGGTTTGATGTAGTTGCAAAACAAGCTGATTATATTACCATAAATGTAAGTTCCCCGAACACTCCAAATTTAAGGCAATTACAAAACAACGAGTTTCTTCAACCACTCCTACAGGGAATCAAAGAATACCGTGAAAAATGGTCGATTGACCATTCATTAAAATCTCCTCCTTGTTTATTAAAAATTTCACCAGATGAGAGTTTTAAAAATTTAGAGCAAATCATTTCCAAAGCCGTAGAAAATAAATTTGATGGCATTATTGCGAGCAACACATCCGTAGACTCGAGCTGCATCCAATTCGCTAAATCTGTACCCACAGGAGGTATTAGCGGAAAACCTCTATCAGCAAGGTCGGACGAGGTCATAAGATTTATTTCAAAATTAACAAATGAAAAATTGCCTATTATAGGGTCTGGGGGCATCTTCGACTATGAGAGTGCACAAAAGAAGTTAGATTCTGGTGCTTGTTTATTGCAAATTTACACATCTTTTATTTATCGCGGCCCATTATGGCCCTCAAAACTTGCCCGCCGAATCCCTCTTGCCAATAGTTTGATCTAGGCAGATACTTTTCCAAGTTCCTCAAATTAATGAAAGCCTTCCTATCTATATGTCTTTCAGCTTTATTTGCTTCATCTGTATTAGCATACTTTATTCTTTTTGATGGGGATCTAGCTAAATTGAATGCTTGGTGGCAAGGAGTTACACGTCACAGCGAATCTCTTCCGTTTGCTCCCTACAAAAACAGAGTGATTGAAAAATCAAATCTTAGAGTTGAGCACGCAAATGAAGTCAATATTGTAGACAGACATCTTTTTTGGAAGGGGACTGGGGCAAAGATCACTCCTGTTTTAGACAAAAAAAATACCTTAAAATATTTGAAGATTATAAATGGGGGTTACGGTTACTCCTCCTCAGTAGATATTCATATTACAGGTGCGGGTAGTGACGATTTTAAAATCGGTGATGCCGAAGTTGTCAATGGAGTCATTCAATCTGTCAAAGTCATAGAGACCTCGAAATGGAACGATCAACCTTTGGCATATGCTTTCGAAGAAATTTATCCTTTCAGCGGAGTGGTGAAGAACGAATTTCCTGGTGGACAAATTATTGAACAAATACCCTATCTGAATGGTAAGATTCACGGAACTATAAAAAAGTGGAATGAGTATGGGTTGCCTTTATCTAGCAAGGAGTACTCACATGGCAAAAAGCAAGGCACTCATATTTTTTGGTTTGAGTTTACCAATGACCCACAGGACTTTAGACCCGTTAAATCAAAAATTGGTGAAATTTATCCTACTTTGTGGATAAAATTACAAGAAGAAGCAAAAAAGAAATTTGATACAAAATATGGGTCGCATGAAGCAAACGAATGGATCACTTTTAATTACAGGAGACAGGGCGGAGACTTTCCTGTACGATTATTAGAGCACTGGAAAAATAACCTGAGGCATGGTTTATTTGAAGGCTTTGATAAGTTTGGTAATAAAACCTTTAAAGATGAATATCAAATGGGACATAGAATAAAACATAAGACATTTGATAAAACAAAATAGTGTGGTGCTCAAGGGGGGACTCGAACCCCCACGCCTTACGGCACTAGATCCTTAGTCTAGCGCGTCTACCAATTCCGCCACCTGAGCAAAG
>JAYPAW010000015.1:0-12529 GCA_038123915.1 Opitutales bacterium | reverse complement strand
TTTCGCGTTGATCCTCCAATTTGCCACAACTTTTAGCGGTAGCGGATATCTCCATACGTAACCATACGATGGAGATAGCACCGCCCCCGAAACCCAAAACTGCAAGTATAAGAAACATCCACCACACCCGATTCATCAGTCTTACAATTCTGGTTGTTTTAATTTTGTTAAAAAACGTAATCTGGCAGACCGACTCCTGGGATTGGCCATCACCTCTTCTTTTGCCGGAAAAATTGCCTTGGAACCATTGAGCGTAGCATAAACAGTTCTCTCCTGCTGAGCTCTGCTATCATATCTACTCTCAGGCTTTCCTGCCATTTTCCTCATAAATCTTTTTACTATCCTGTCCTCGAGGGAGTGAAATGAAATCACCGCAAGAACTCCACCCACATTCAAGGCACGAAAAGCCTTGGGCAAAGTCATGGCAAGAGCTTCCAGTTCACCGTTTATAGCAATTCGGATTCCCTGAAAAGTTTTGGTCGCAGGGTGAATTCTTTGCCTAAAGTTTTGGCCACCAACGGCATCACTTACCAACTCAGCTGCACTCATGGTTCTGGATAATAGACCAGTTCCACGTGCCTTAATAATTGCATCCACTACGCGCCTCCACCTTCTCTCCTCACCATACTCACGAACCGCACGAACCAAACTCTCGTAGGATGCAGACTCTAAAAACTCGGCTGCACTCTGCCCTACCCTAGGATCTAACCGCATATCAATGGGAGCATCCAAACGAAATGAAAATCCTTTATCTGGTTCCATCAACTGGAAAGAAGAAATACCTAAATCCATAAGCACTCCATCCAACGACCCTGGTGAGGTGCATTTATCTAATTCCGTGAAGGATTTATCATAAAAATTAAAACGATCCCCAAAGGAAATCGCAATATCCTCCGAGCGTTCCATAGCATCAGGATCACAATCAAACGCATGCAAGGAAGTCTCTGAAGAAGCCTCAAGGATGGCCCGGCTATGACCGCCGCCCCCAAAAGTTAAATCAGCAAACACCCCTCCCCTTTCAGGCCTCAAGCAGGCCATACACTCATCAAGGAGAACAGGTATATGCTTCACAGAAGCAGGAGAACAGACAAACTCAACCGCACCACAATACATGCTTACCCCCCCCGAGGCTGACGTTATACTGAAATGCAGCGCGAGAGAGCTGGGCAAACCTGGCATCAAATCCCCTTCTTAGGACAACCACCCTAAAAGTTGCCCAAAACTTGTAGCCAAGCATCATAAACCCAACTCCCTCATCGCATCAAAAATATTTCGCTCATCTTCTGCAGGTCTCTTCGCGTAGCGACTCTCTGACCAGATAGCGAATGCAGAAAAGTTCCCAACCAGCACAGCTTTCCCTTTAATCCCTGCATGGTCTAGAAGTTTATCATTCAAATTAATTCTCCCCTGCTTATCGCAACCAAAAGAATGAGCTTTTGAAAAAAGCTCCATCAGTAATGCCTGTGCCCGCACATCGCTTAAACTGGCTTCGGAAACCTTCTGCTCCAATCGATCCACCATTTTCGGTGGATAAACGGTTATATATCCGCCTGGATTTGGCAGAGCCAGATAAGTGTTCTCCCCTCCGGATATCCTCCATTTCGATGGTATGGTAACCCGCCCCTTGCTGTCTAGAGCATGGGTAAATTCTCCAACAAAAAAGGTTGTTGTATTGGATTCCATTACTTGGGTTTAGACATGACGTAAGTACCACTTTCAACCATTATGTGCCACTTTAACCCACCCCGGTCAAGTTTTTTTAATAAAAAATAAAGATTCCCAGAAAAAAATTTCATTACTGAATTGAAGGAACTTCCTGCATCTACTACCTGTGGGCATGGCTAAAAAAGTTCGGGCAGATGAATTACTGGTAAACTCCCAACTCGTGGAAAGCAGGAGTAAGGCACAGGCTTGCATCCTTGCCGGACAAGTCACTTACAAAGGCGAAAAAATTCTCAAATCGAGCCAATTACTCCCACTTGAAGCCACTCTAACCCTAGAAAACCCCATGCCCTATGTGGGAAGAGGCGGGCTCAAGATGGAAAACTTTTTAAAAGAGACCACCTGGAATCTCAAGGGAGTACATTTTCTCGATCTTGGGGCATCCACGGGTGGGTTCACCGATTGCTTACTCCAAAAAGGAGCCGCTTCTGCTACCTGCGTCGATGTGGGCAGAGGGCAACTCCACTATAAGCTGAGAATAGACGAAAGGGTTACCAATATTGAAAAAATGAACCTGAAGGCTTTGGAAGCCCATGATCTGCCCTTCCCTCAATATACTTTGGTGGTCATGGACCTCTCGTTTATCTCACTTCGTCAGGTTTTGCCGCAGGCTTGGCAATTTGTTGAGAACCAGGGACACTTAGTCTCCTTGGTTAAACCCCAGTTTGAATGCGAAAAAAAAGAGGCTGACCTAGGTCGGGGCGTAATCAAAGACACGCAGATCCATCAAAGAGTGTTACAAAGCACTAAGGATTTGGCCGAACAGAAACTGCTGGGCTCCCGCTTAATCATTGAAACAACCGCCAAACCTCAAGGGGGCGATGGAAATACAGAGTTTTTTCTTTGCTGGCAAAAGTGCCTGCCTAGCTAAGCCGATCAGCAAACTACTGAGAAAGCTTTGCAGAAATTAGCTCCCTGTATACTTCATCCCGGGAAAGCATAGCCCGGGTAAACTCAAGGTTGGTTTGCAGACTACTTCTCTGATCTTCCTCCAGATCTTTCCCCCTGGTGGAATACACATCGGTGATCAATCCAAGATGGGCTTGGTCTTCCGTCCTCTTCAACTCGACCCAACCGTCATCCACAGCTAAAGAATCAGCACCCTGCAACATTTCCCGGATCGCATCGCTTTCTTTTCTTAGATCCTCCAACTCTTTATTAAGCAGATCGATTTCCTTCTGAGTTTTTTTGGAAAGTTTTTGATCTTCTTTATTGGATTCAGCTTCTCCCTCTTGTAATTGATTAATTTTGGCACGCAAGGACCGTTGCTTTGCATCAAATAAGGCACGGGCTGATCGTTCATTTTTGGCAGCAAATGAATAGCGTTTCATTGCTGGATCGCTGAAGGATGTATCAGTAGCAAGTTTCTCCTTAATCTCATCCACTTTGAGATTAAACTGGGCTAGCTTTAAATCGCTCTCATACTCACGACATATCAGACCATAATCAAGCTCACTAAATTCGGATAATGCAGAAGAGGTTTTACGGTCGAGGATAAATACGATGTGTCCATTTCTCGATTTCCGGACAGATCTTGTGAAAAATTTATGATCGTCGAGTAACTCCACTTCCTCCAATGGGTTTTTTCCAGTCCTCTGCTCGCTGGCTCTCTTTTCCAAACCGAGCACCATGGTTTGAACATTCATATCACTGGTGGAAAAAGAGATTTTTCTTAGAACCGCACCAGAGGAATTTAATAAGTTTTGAAAATCTTCAGAATTCCTAAATTTTTGGAAGTCAGGAAATTTCTTTTTCATTTTATCAGATTCACTATTCAACTGATCCAGAAAACGAAGGGCCTCTTTTTGAGCGAGCCGATCGGCTTCCCTCTTTGCATCTGCAACATCCTGGTCCTGAACTTTTTTCCTAACCTTTTCGACAACATCGTTGAATTCGATCTCATTCAAAGACGAGTTCTCCTCGTTGCCTTCGTTTGCCACATCAACAGCAGGAAGAAAGTCGATACGGTTTCTTTCAAAGTAAGAACGCAGCCTCGATTCTTCAGCAGGAGGTGGAGTCGTCATAAAGTTTTTACTCTCAAAAACAAGAGCTGTGGCGAAGGTTCTGGGCGCTTTCATAAAAACATCCAAATCCTTATTTTTTTCAAAAAATTCCAGTAATTTGGAATCAAGTTCACCAACGATACGAATCGCTTTAGATACCGTGGAGAATTCGGGAGCTTTTTGCGGTAGCTTATCTTGGTTCAGAAAAATACGGACATTGGAGCGACTAGAGGTGCTAGTAAAGAATGATTGAGACTCCTGATTGATCGCAGTGGAGAGGTTTTTCGCAGATGCTTTTAAATCTGCTCCTAAAGGAACATTGATGCGAGTGTCATTGGAGTCCCCAGTTTCCTTTCCAAAAATAAAACGAAAGGTATCCTTGCCCGAACGAAGCACAATTTCTTCTCCCTCTTTCGGGTTGGCTGTAAATTGAATCTCACCCCATTTAAGTTGGCTCACTGGAAGCATATCTGCGGATATAACAGCAACTTCCCCATCCCATGCGAAAGCATTTTGTTGGCTAAGAACATCCACTTCCAAAGGAAGGGAAAATCCCCGATCTGCGTAGACTCGATCCACCTCAACATCTCGGAAATTGGAGTATAGAACAGATTCAAGTTCATTTCCTGACATCCCAAACCTTGCACCCACCATAGAAAGCACAGCCGTGCGATTTGCCTCAGAAACCAAGGAAGGATCCAGGCTACCTAAAAAACGAATAAACTGAGTATTGATTCCGGGATGATTAATATCTCCAGGCATGAAATTCCATCGATCTGCCTGCCCTTGGGCAAACACACGAGTCTTAATTGACTCCTCTAAAAATTCGTTATCGTAGGCACCGGATCGAGCCATTTCGCGGACTTTAAAATCTCTGGAAAAATTAGGCCAAGCCTGCATGTACTGAAACATTCTCTGCATGGCATCCTGGTCTACCTCACCTGGATTGGCTCGAAAGGCAGCCTGCATTTGCTGTTGTAAACCTTGCATGTAAGCATCATCCGCTTTGGCCACAACATCCTGAGCTGGGCTCAACCAGGCACCAACCGCACCAGCGGCCCGCGTTGTCACATTAAGAAAGCGTCTTTGGTCTGGATCGTTCCAATCATAACCATAGAATTCTTTCTTCTCTCGCCCACCATCAGACATCAAATCAAAAACTGATGAACCTTGGGAGAGGTATAAGACAAAAGAAACAACGACCAGTAAAAGGAGTAGGATAAAAACAAACTTTCCTTTTTTAGAAATGAAGTGCTGAAGAGCAGTAATCATGAGCTATCAATTTAATTTTAAACGATCTATGATGAAGACAGCCTTCGGAACGTCAAATCTTTGCCAATACTAGTCTTTACGGAGCAGATACGAGGAGAGGACGATCCGAAAAGATCAGCGAACTCATCCAGCTTTGCCGTTTGGATCCGTCCTCTTTTACAAAAGGCTTCATTACCACCATCTTTTCAAGAACAAGGGTATCCTCTTTATCAGCAACCCATCGCATAAAGTACTTGTAGTTTTCTTCAGGGAAATCTCCCTGCTTTTCTCCATCCTCAGTTTTGGGCAAACGAACACTCACTGTAATTCGATCGCCCACTCGGTTCCATTCACCAACCCGTTCATCCTTCATTCCAGATCCTGAAACCAAAGCACTCCCATCATCCGCAAAATCGATTTCGATTGGATAGGAAGACTTTCTTGATTTGCCGAGGTTTCTTACCAACAGTAAGGGCGAACCATCATCATTAGCCAAGCCTGCTTTGGATTGAAAAGCGTATCGGACCCCCCTTTTGATTAAGTAAAACTCCGACGGCTCTTTTTCGTCATTTAATTTAATGATTCTTTCTCCGTCGCCGATTTCCCAGCTTCCCGCCCTGGTTACCGGTTGCATTGTAGGATGAATGAACTTCAATTCGGAAATCATATCTGCACCATTTTGGGAAAGGGATAACTCCACTGAACATGCTTTTCCCCCAGCCATTAAATTTCCCTCAAAAACTTCATATACCCAATCCTTGATTTCCCCGGAATATTTTCCCTCTGGATCAGAGGAAGTACAGGAAACCAGAAATAAAGTTGCACCGAAGAGTGCATAAAAAATTGGATTTAAATGACCAAGCCTGTACATCCAAATGATCCTGTAAAAAGCCGAAAAAAACTCAATCCTTTCCAATCTCCGGATTGGCCGACTTGATCTTCATTAACATCCGCTGATAGAGCAAACAGGACATCAAAAAACCAAGCCCGATCAAAATAGACCAGCTTCTCCCCTCTGGCTCAGTCTGAGCAAAGACCAGTTGAGTATCTCGGATCGTACCCCCACTCCTTCGGATTCTTACCTCTGGAAAAAGCCTTGGGGGCTCGCCCCTTTTTTCCCCGGGTACATAAACCTCATCCTCATGCACTCTTTTAATCAGGCTTAATGTTCTGTCTTGGGGGTTGTAATTCAAAAAATCTGACCAAATAAAATAATCATCATCACTGGTTGCTCCCTTACCAATGAATTGCCAAAGTTTCTTTCCGGATTCTTCCTCGTTGGATTTTTTAAATTTTCGAAAATCGAGACGGAATAAACCGTCCTCCCGAGCCCATTCTCCCGCAACATCCTGCCCCCCTCGCCCACGCTCATCATAAGCTGCGGGTAAAATCCCCCATGCTTTTCCTGACCAGACTCCAAAACCCAACTGATATTTATCGGATGCACCCTCCACAGAATACTCAATCCAGGGGGATGGACTAAGAAAAAGATAAATTTTAGAAAACAGAAAGATGAGGATGCATACACATCCGATTAATCCAGTTATATTCCTACGAAAAGCGATCGAGGAGATTTTTTGCTGCTTCTCCCATTCGATTTCTCTGGCTATACGGATTTCCTCAGCACTCTGGGTTTCTTCTGCACTTTCTGTCTCCCCACTTAACCCATAATCCGACAAGTCCACACCCCCTGGGATCGCTTGCATGGATTGGATAATGTTTTCAAATCCAAGATTTATGGACTGCCCAGACCATTCCTCCCAATCCGACCAAGCTTCATCCGTTCGATCGACCCGATTCAGAATGAACCTAACCAACGCTCCCAAAGCAAACACATCTCCCTGCTCCTCTGGCAAACCGCCTGAACCCGAACTATCGATGCGGAAAGCATGACTCTGTTTCAGCGACTCCTGAAATTGTAAATTTTGAGAAACAAATTCGGTGTAATCTTCAGAACGCTTGGAGGAGGACTCAAAATTGGTAATTTTAGTCAGGGCAAACTCGGTCAACCATGCCGAACATTCTCCATCCTCTTTCAGTTCAATCAAAACATTGGACGGTTTTACATTGCCATGGATGACCCCGAACCCATGGGCGTGGTGCAGTCCACAGTGCAGATCGATCAAAATATTTTTAAGAACTTTGGGGGTAATGAGATGAGGACAATACTCAGCTAAATCACCCAGTGATCTGACATAAACTTCCGTGGATGGAGAATCTTCATTTTCGGAAGAGACCTCCATTATGGAACCCTTAAACCAAGGGTAAATCAGCCAGTGCTTCCACTTGGTTACCCCGTAGGATAATAAAGGCCAGATTCCCCTTCCCTGAACTTGCTGAATTGCCAGGCACTCCTGCGAAAAGAAATCGGAAAACCCATCGATTTCCGAAACAACCCGATGAAATAATTTTAAGTACCTTGTTTCCCCAAGGTCCTCCCCGGAATTACCTTCGACTTCATAACTTTGACCACAGGAGCCTTCCTTGATCCAGTTATTTACTCGATAAAGACCAATTCGTGTACCTGAAGATAGCATGGCAACAGTGCTTACCTTTTGGTCATCATCCCCACTTTAGTTTATTTCTCAGCACCCGAAAGTGTGAATGCCCGCTTGTTTCGATCAGGGGAAAGGTTTTTTCGGAGACAAAAATTTCCAGGGGAAACTCCGGGCACTCAGCAAATGCATCCCTCCCATCCGCAGATACATGTGGATTGGCAGAATTTTCCTCATTTTCAATGCGTAGTCCTATCCCGGAAGGAAAAACCAGAGGTCTACTGGTCAAACTGTGTGCAGAAATAGGAGTCATCAAAATCACTTCAGCTTCCGGATGAACAATGGGTCCACCCGCGGCTAAATTATAAGCCGTGGAACCAGTTGGTGTTGAAAAAACAATCCCGTCTGAAGAATAATCAGCTACTCTTTCTTTTCCGCAAAAAACTGAAAAATGGCCCAACCGCCCAGTCGACCCGCTTTTTACAACCAGGTCATTTAAAGCAATCTTTTCTTTACCCGTTCGATCCCGAAACCCAATCAAACTCCTTCGCTTAACCAAAAAATCCCCCTTGAGCAAAGGGGGTAATTCATTTTCCAAATCACGGGGCGAAAGAGTTGCCAGAAAACCAAGCTTCCCAAGACCCACACCGGCGACTGGTACCTCATACTTAATCGCTTCATCCAAGAGATTAAGCAGGGTACCATCCCCTCCTACCGAAAAACAAACATCCATCCCTTGAAGAAAATCAGGGGGACAAGGGAATTGCTCAGTCAGGTTTACTTCCACATGGTTCTCCAGGCAAATTTTCACCAGCAATTGAGAAACCTCCTTCGTACCAGCCTTGGTAAGGTTTGCCACAATTGCCACTTTTTTTAACGGGTCCATATAAATTACTAGTGATTTACGCTAATTCTAACCCGAAGTGCGGTCAAGTATCGGTACCCAAGGTAGTTTTGCTGGGTCGAAAGAAACCTTATTTTTTAAAACAAGGTGCGAACCCAAGGGAAAATGTTTCCGAAACCATTTTCTTTGTTTGGCAACCAACTGCCTGGTCGACCGGGTAATCGAATCTACAAGTTCATTTTGGGTTAATTTACCTGGGTTCTTAAGGTATTCAATCGCTTCCCTGTATCCGACTGAAACCGATAAGCTTGGATGCTTTTCTATCCCCTGCCTCAAAGCATTGTTAGTCTCTGCAAGAAGACCACCTTCAACCATCATCTGAGTCCTTGCCTGGATTCGATCCATCAACTCTTCATCCTCCCTATCCAACCACAAAGCATGCTTGCTAAAACGGGCATAGGGTGAGGGTAACTTCTCGAACTCGCTTTGCAATAGGCTCAACGATTTACCTGTCTGCGTACATCTCTCCAGGGCACGAATCACCCGCACTGGGTTTTGAGTATCGATCTCCACACCATCAGGATTAAATTTTTTGAGATCATCGAGCAGAGAATCCAACCCTTTTTCCTGGTATTGAAATTCGATCGATTGACGAACCTCCCGGGATATATCGATCCCATCGGTAATTGCTCGCAAAAATCCACTCAGAAAAAAACCACTCCCCCCCACAACCAGAATTTTTTTTCCTCGTTGTGCGATTTCATTTACCACCTCCTGGGCATAGGCATGAAATTGCACTACATCAAAAACTTCTGAAATTTCGGCTAAATCTAGCCCAAAATGAGGCACCCGATCCAGTTCACGCCGAGTAGGTTTTGCGGAACCTATATCGAGCCCACGATATAAGGATACAGAATCGCAACACAGGATTTCAGCATGGTTATTCTCCGCCCACGACAACGCCAATTCAGTTTTACCCGATGCGGTAACGCCGCCAAGTAACCAAATTTCACCTGCCATGGAAACCATGGTTTGATCAAAAGTTACCTAGCGAACCATCAATCCGCCTACTAATCTTTGGGATTTCTCCTTAATCGCGGAAAGCATAGCGGTGTGGTTGTCCAAGTTTTGGGGAATACAGTTTACCAACGCACTTCCCACAACCACTCCATCCGCCACCCTCGCAACCTCCGACACCTGCTCCGGAGAGGAGATCCCAAAACCAACCACCAAAGGAAGATCGGTTTTTTGACGAATCAAGGCCACCCGCTCGCTCAAATCTCCAGCCAGATCCTGTCTCTCCCCCGTGACTCCCTCGCGGGAGACATAATAAAGGAAGCCCGATGCCTTGCTTGCTATCTTGGAGATTCTTTCCTCGGGAGTGGTCGGGGCGATAATAAAAACATTGGCCATCTCCAGCTTCTCGCAAGCAACCAGTAATTCACCCGCCTCCTCCGGAGGTAAATCCAGCGTCAACAAACCATCCACTCCAGCCTCCTTGGATTTCACCACATATTCTTCCACCCCCTGGGAAAATATAAGGTTATAGTAGGTGTAAAAAACTATGGGAATCTGGGAAAACTTTCGAATCTCCATCACCAAGCGAAAAACATCCTCCTGTGTACAACCAGACTCCAATGCACGCTGTGCGGCCAGTTGGTTGGTCAGACCATCCGCCAAGGGGTCTGAGAATGGAACACCCAATTCGAGTAAATCAACACCTTGATCAATCAAAGTTTTGCAGACATCAAGAGAACGATTAAAATCTGGGTCACATGCACATACATAGGCAACAAAGGCTGCCCGATGCTCGGCCTTGCAATCAGAGAAAAGTTTCGCGATTCGGTCAGAAGTACTCATAAAAGAAATAGCCTTGAATAATTTCCCATCCATTCATTACTGGCAACGGTAAATCAGATTCTAACAACAGTGATTCTTTTTTATCGTTTTATTTTTCCATTCATTGCCCTACTGGCCGCTCCCTATTTCATGCTCCGCATGTTTCGACGGGGCGGGTACGGGTTTAAATTCCACTACCGTTTGGGATTATTTCCTAATCTAGGAAAAAAGGGAAAAGATGCCATTCGCGTTTGGATTCAGGCAGTCAGCGTGGGCGAACTCTCCTCCCTTTCCAAAATCCTGGACACCTTATACAAGGATCCAAATATAGAGATTGTTCTAACCGGTACAACCAGCACCGGCTTAAGAATGGCTGAGCAAAAATACTCGGACAAAGTTTTAGCTCAGGGCCCCTTCCCTCTGGACTGGTGGCTATTCAGTTGCCTGGCATGGTCCAGGGTACAACCTGATCTCATCATTACAGTGGATAGTGAACTTTGGCCTGAACATTTTTATCAGGCCAAGCTTAGGGGCGTTCCCGCCTTAGTGATTAATGCCCGTTTATCCGATCGTACATTTAAACGCCTTTCTGGATCTCCATTGGCACGAAAGCTTCTCCTGCCCAAGGGTCTGGAAATCCTAACCACATCTGAAAGGCAGCGTGCAAGATGGCTCGAAATTGGGGTCGACGAGAAACACATCCAAATAGTCGGAAACCTAAAAGTCGATGCGGTGGACGCAACCGTGGAGCAAGACAAAAAACCGGAAGAATTAAAAGCTTCTCTTGGATTTGAAAAAGATTCCCTGGTCCTTGCCGGGATTTCGACCTGGCCCGGGGAGGAAGAGCTACTCATCGAAGCCTTGAGCCAAATCAGAAAGCACAACATAGACGCCCGCCTCCTTCTCATTCCCAGACATGCAGAAAGAAGAAGATCGATCGTCTCCATGCTCCGGCAAACAAAATTTCCTCATCATGTGCGCACCACAGACCATCAAGCACCCAAGGATACTTTGGTTTATCTTGCAGACACCACTGGGGAACTTTTTAAACTGATTCACTGTGCGGACCTAGCCCTGGGAGGGAAAACATTCCCACCAAATCATGGAGGCCAAAACCCGATCGAGCCGATTGCTTTGGGAATCCCCTTGATTCTTGGCCCCAACTACCAAAACTTTCGTCAAACCTGCAGCGATTTACTGGTGCATGATGCCATACGCACCACTGAAAATGAACAGGAAGCAATAACGGCTCTCGTGGAACTCGCACTCCATCCGGAGGAGCGCAACCAGCTTCGCTCCTCTGCATTGGATTGGATTCAATCCCAAGGTTTCCCCTCCGAACAAACCCTCGGGAAGATTTACCACCTGCTTCGTTAACGGAAAGGTTACCTGCTAGACTCACTCGTTGACTTGATCGGAACACCTGTTATTGATATTGAGACTCAGTCTCAATTGTAATTCGAACCAAAACCAATGAACCCTCAAACCCATCCATTCGTATTCCTTAAAGTCATCTCAGCTATGCTTGTAAGTATGCTTTTTTTATCTTGTTCAGAAACTGAGAAAGAAACAAACCAAGTACCCGAAAACCAGTCAGGCGAGTTGTCGCTTAAGAAAGTGGTCATCGCCCTCAAAGCCAATAAAAACCCGGAGAAAATGCTAACCGAGAAAGAATCTCTCGAAGCGTATCTCTCCGATAAACTGCAAAGACCTGTCGAAGTCCTGATCCCCACAGATTCCTCGGTCGTCGTGGAATCCTTTCGCAACGGAACCTTGGATCTTGGCTACCTGAGCTCGACCGATGCTGCCAGGAACCTGGATCAGGACACAGCCTCCATTCTCCTCATCCATCTAAAAAACGGATTGCCTCATTACCAAAGTGTCTGGCTCAGCCTCAAAGACAAAAAATACCAATCTATCGAAGAACTTAAAAATCAACCTGTAGCCTTTGCCAGTCGCTCCAGTACATCCGGATACCTCATCCCCGTTTGGGATTTATCGAATCGTGGGTTGGTTGGTTCTGATACTGCTCTTACCGACTACTTTTCGCTTACCATCTATGGAACCGGTTATGTATCTGCCGTCGAAAAAGTTCTCAGCGGAGAAGTGGAAGCCGCTGCCGTGAGCGATTATGTTTTCACAGGGGATAATAAATACTTAAGCGATGCCCAAAAATCGAAGTTACGAATCATTCAGGAACAAGGACCCGTACCTTCCCACACCATCTGTGCCCGTAGTTCCTTATCCGAAAACGACCGGGCTGTTCTTTTAAAGACTCTGCTGGAGATGAACCAGGACAACCCCACCCTTCGCGATCAGGTTTTCAACGGCGAACTCATCGAAGTCAACCAGGACGAACATTTACGGGTCACCCG
>JAYPAW010000014.1:0-12646 GCA_038123915.1 Opitutales bacterium | reverse complement strand
GACCACCCTGCTCTTTTGGTAATCTCAACCTCGTTGGATCGGGGGCGGGCGGCACGGTTTTCTTTGATAAGTAGGTACGCTGTGACCGCATGAGCGATGACACATACCAGTAGAAACAAGCGTGACCCCCAAAGAATAGGAGCAGGCAAGTTCTGAAGGGCATGGGCATAGGCATTGATCGCTTCCTGGCCAAGAAGAACCTGGAGGTTTCCCGCCATGTGGACAAAAACGAACCCCACCAACACAATCCCGGTGAGGGCCATAACATATTTTTTGATCAAGGAAGATTGCATGACTAATCTATTTTATAGAAACATATTCTTTCCACACAAATGCATGACGAGAGAAAAGGCGGCAAGAATGGAGGTATAAGATTTTAGAATTAGGAAAATTAATAATTGCGCAAACACAAAGAGTAAGCCCCCTGAGACGGTGGATTTTTTAAAGTGAATAAAACTTGGTTGCCAGCCCCTTTGGGCCTACGTCATGGGTAAGGATTGTTTAAAAGAAAATGAAGTATATTTTTATAACAGGTGGTGTGGTATCGTCCCTCGGCAAAGGGCTCACTTCCGGAGCACTCGGAGCTTTACTTGAACAGCGTGGGTTGACGACCCGCATTCAAAAATTTGACCCGTACCTCAATGTGGATCCTGGTACGATGAGCCCCTTTCAGCATGGCGAAGTATATGTTTTAGATGACGGAGCGGAAACGGACCTCGACCTCGGTCACTACGAACGATTTACATCAGGTAAACTCAGCCGGTTTAATAATTTAACCAGCGGTCAAATTTACGAATCTGTCATCCGCAAGGAACGGCGGGGAGATTACCTCGGAAAAACGGTTCAGGTCATTCCTCATGTCACCAATGAGATCAAGGATCGGATTTACGCTGCCGGAGAAGGGGTCAATGTGCTCATCACCGAAATTGGTGGAACAATCGGAGATATTGAAGGGCTTCCTTTTACCGAAGCCATGCGTCAATTTGCCAGTGAAGTGGGTAAGGCCAATGTCTTATTCGTTCATATGACCTTGTTGCCCAGCTTACGGGCTGCCGGAGAATTAAAGACCAAACCAACTCAACAAAGTGTGGCTAAGTTAAGAGAAATTGGGATCCAGCCCGATATTTTAATCTGCCGCACAGAACAACCCATCACCGAAGAAATCCGAGAAAAGCTCAGCCTTTTTTGCAGTGTCCCCAAGGAAGCGGTTATTGAGGAGATGGATGTGGCCCACTCCATCTACGAGCTCCCGCATATGCTCAAACAGGAAGGGCTGGACACATTGGTCACCCGCTTCCTCGGTCTGGATGCCCCCGCACCTAAACTGGATGAATGGGAAGAAGTTGTTCACCGCCTGATTCATCCCAAACATCGAGTTAAAATTGGGATGATCGGAAAATATGTGGACCTGCAGGATTCCTATCTTTCCGTAAATGAATCCTTGGTGCATGGGGGGATTCGAAACGATACCGGTGTGGAAGTGGTTCACCTCGATGCCGAAGCGATCGAACGGGATGGCCCTGAAAAGCATTTACATGGGTTGGATGGTATTCTCGTACCTGGCGGGTTTGGTGATCGTGGAACCGAAGGTAAAATATTGGCTTCGAAATACGCACGGGAAGAAAAAATTCCTTACTTTGGCTTGTGCCTGGGTATGCAAATTGCGGTGATCGATTTCGCCCGAAATGTTCTCGGAAAACCGACGGCGAACAGCACAGAGTTTGACTCCGAAACTTTAGACCCTGTTATCCACATCATGGATGACCAAAAAGATGTAACCGATAAAGGAGCGACCATGCGCCTGGGTGCTTGTCCATGTCGCCTCAAGCCAGGCACGGCATCCCGTATCGCTTACGACAAGGAGGAAGTATCTGAAAGGCATCGTCACCGCTTCGAATTCAACAATGCCTACCGCGAAGAAATGGAAGCAGCTGGTTTAATTGTTGCTGGAGTGAATCCGGAACGGGACTTAGTTGAAATCGTTGAAGTGAAAGATCATCCATGGTTTGTCGCCGTGCAGTTTCACCCGGAATTTCAATCGAAACCGACTAAGGCACATCCACTCTTTGCTGCATTTATAGAGGCTACATTAACCCGTAAGCTTGCGGGAAAAGAGTTGTCCAAAAACTCCTAAATCTTTTGGTTTTGGGCTTTACCCAAAGCCCATCCATCATCGGAATAGATTACAGGTATGATAATCGATGCCCATACACACCGATACCCCGATGAAGTGATTGCAAATCCAAGGGCATTTGCAGAACGAACCGGTGAGCAGTTATGGATTCAGATGGTTGCCCCGCAAACCAGCCCCAGTCTTCAAGGATGGTCGGACCGGCAAACCATGCTCAAGGATATGGATGATGCAGGAGTAAACCGTTGCGTATTACTCGGTTGGTATTGGGAAAATGTAGATACTTGCCTGGAAGCAAATCAGTGGCACAGACAATGGATCCAGCAGGACCCTGAGCGCTTTATCGCCTTTCTTTCCCTAAAGCCAGGCATACCAAAGCTAACAGACTATTTAAAGCAGGCAAAGGAGGACGGCTTTTCGGGAATTGGGGAATCACATCCTTGGGTACAGGGTTTTTCGATGAAGGATCCCGAATGGATACAAGCTATGGAATTTGCCTGTGCACAAGGGTGGCCGGTCAACTTTCATGTTACGGATCCTCATGGCAAAGATTATCCAGGCAAAACCCTAACCCCGATGGAGGACTTTATTTGGCTGGCTAATGAACTTCCTGATTTAACAATCATTCTGGCCCATGCAGGTGCCCTTTGGCCCATAGATCAAAAGATGCCCAAAAATATTTATTATGATCTGGCTGCCTGTCCGTTGCTCTATCCTTCCAGTATTTATCAAAAGTTGATTCGGGCAGTTGGTTCAGACCGAATCCTTTGGGGAACTGATTACCCTTTACGCATTTATCCTGCACAAAGAAAAGAACCGGATTTCGCTTCCTTTCTCGATGAATTTAAGCGTTCGGTTTCACCAAGTTCATCTGAGCTTGCCGGCATGCTTGGCGGTAATCTTCTTCATTTGCTTCGATGAGAATTTCCCTGGATCAAGTGATCCCCCACCCTCTGATGGAGTCCGGGATTTCATCCTCTGAAATTTGGGGCAAATCATTAACTTTTGAAAAGCCAAATTTCATTCGCATTGAGGCCCAGTCCGGCAAAGGGAAGTCCACTCTTCTGCATATTCTGTACGGCTTACGCTTTGATTATCAAGGCTCCTGCAAAATCGATGGACTTGATAGCTCTTCTTTTTCCAAAGAAAAGTGGCGTGGATTATGGACGGATCAATTATCCCTCCTCTTTCAGGATTTAAGATTATTTTTGCATCTTTCCGCCAGAGAAAATCTTGTGCTCTTACCAAGCACATACAAGGAAGGGCCCTCGATGGTGGATATGTGCAAAGAATTGGCCATCGACCACCTGCTCGATTGCCCAGTCGCCACTCTTTCCTTTGG
The DNA here is from genome assembly GCA_038123915.1 of Opitutales bacterium. Lineage (GTDB taxonomy): Bacteria > Verrucomicrobiota > Verrucomicrobiia > Opitutales > Seribacteraceae > Chordibacter. The sequence continues at coordinate 9,173 of JAYPAW010000014.1, read as the reverse complement.
GCAAAGGCAGAGGTTTGCCCTGGTTCGATCTTTGCTTAAACCATTCAATTGGTTACTCCTCGATGAGCCCTTTAGTCACCTGGATGAGAAGAATGCAGTGTGTGCGGCCCATCTAATCAAAACCTGTGCCCAATTACGAAATGCAGGGGTGCTCTACACCTCTCTTTCTACAAGCAGCCCGCTCCCGAACGATCATACCCTGTCCCTATGAATGCCAAGGTCCGTTCGATTCTGCGTCTCTGCTTAAACCCAACTTCATCTGGGAAGGAACTGATACTGGCTGCACTGGGTTGCCTTCTTGGTTCCTTCCTCCTTTTCTTTGCAGTTCAATTCTACAAAGATTCGCAAAGAATCATTGGTGAGAAAGAAACAGGGAGTAGCTTTTTCACTCTCAATAAAAAAGTGCAAGGTGGTTTACTCCAAAATCTTTCCACAAACAACAAGTCCTTCACCCAAGATGAAATTGAGCAGATCAAGAAAATCGAAGGCGTGGAAGATTTGGGTTCTTTTTCCAGAAATCATTTTCCGTTAACGGTGCATGTCTGGCCAGCAGGCAAGATCGGTCTCGGGTCTGCCGCTCGGGCTGACTTATTTTTTGAAGCCATCCCGAACCGCTTTCTAGATCAAATACCAAATGGTTGGGATTGGGAGGAAAATGATTCCATTGTGCCCATCATTGTACCTAAGTTTTATTTGGACCTTTGGAACTTCGGCCTGGCCCCCTCTCGACCCGAATACCCTGCCCTATCTTTGGAAGCTGCTTCATCGATGCCGGTGGAAATTTGGATCGGTGAGGATCAGTCCCAAAAGATGATCGGTCGATTTGTAGCCTTTAGCAAAAGAATTAACAGTGTATTGGTGCCTCAAAAATTCCTGGAATGGGCGAACCGTACATTCGCTGTCGAGCCAAATCAAAAGTACTTTTTTGTATGGAAGAATGATGAAATTTCCAGTCCGCCAGTTTCATTGTCAGACCTCCAAAGTTTAGCCGAATCGAGTTTAGATGACTTGTTTGTATCTCCCATAGAAGAACCAGCCAAGCGGATCCTCTTTCAATCTCTTTCTGGCAATCAGTTTGAGGATAATCAAACCGCCCGTCTAATCGTTCAAGTCAAAGATAGTGAAGCCCAAATTTTCTCAGATAAGATTGGTCGGGTTGGATACGAAACCAATCGGGAAATGCCCCAAAGTGGCTGGGTTCATCAAATAGCCAGCTTGCTTATCTGGGGGTCTGTGGGACTGGGAGGGCTCTTATCCATCCTTTCCATTGGCACCTTTACCAGCAGTTTCAAATTAATGATTGCCCAGTCATCTGGAGCAGCTCGTGATCTCACCCATCTCGGTTTTTCAGAAAAACAAATTGGTTGGGTATTCTTCCAGAAATTCAGCAAATTGTTTGGCTTGATTTGGATTGTGTCCCTATTGCTTTGTTTCTCGATCAAAGAAATTATTCAATCACAGATCAAGCCATACGGTCTGGAAACCAGCGATGGTTTAAGCTGGGTAACCCTGCTGCTCGCCGTTCTTTATGCCGCAGTTTTTACGGGAATCAATTATCAGGTGATACGGGGTGCGGTCTCTGCATTTTGCAAAAATACCCCAAATTAAGAAACAGTCATCTTTAACTGGTCTTCCTGAATCGTAAAGGTCACTTCACTCCCCTCTTCTATTTCTCCGGCAACTAAGGCACGAGCCAACCGGGTTTCCACCTGTTTTTGAAGGAATCTCTTCAGCGGGCGAGCCCCATAGGTGGGATCATATCCTTTTTCCCCAATCCATTTTTTGGCAGCGGTGGTAAAGGTGATGGATACTTTCCTATCTTTTAATCTTCGGTTCAGGCTATTGAGCAGCAGGTCCACAATGGAAGTAATTTCTTCCAGGGACAAGGGCTTAAACAAAACAATATCATCCACACGATTTAAAAACTCGGGGCGAAAATGATCCCTCAGATCCGCCAGCACCGATTCACGGGCAGACTCTGGGATTTCCTCCTCCATCAAGTGATCCTGCAGGTACCGACTGCCCACATTGGAAGTCATGATTACCACCACATTTTTGAAGTCGACGGTACGTCCCTGCGAATCGGTAAGGCGGCCATCATCCATCAATTGTAAGAGCACATTAAAAACATCGGGATGGGCCTTTTCAATTTCATCAAATAGGATAACTGAATAAGGCTTTCTCCGGACCGCCTCGGTAAGTTGTCCGCCCTCCTCATAACCAACATATCCTGGAGGAGCACCCAGCAAGCGTGCGACCGAATGTTTTTCCATGTATTCAGACATATCAATCCGAATGACATTATTTTCACTGTCAAAAAGGCTTTCAGCCAGAGTCTTGGCTAGCTCGGTCTTGCCTACACCTGTAGGACCAAGGAAAAGAAAGGATCCGATCGGTCTTTGCGGGTCTTTGATGCCCGCACGGGCACGTAAAATGGCTTCACTCACTGCGTCCACCGCTTCTTGCTGACCAATCACCCGCTCGTGCAAAATATTCTGCAGCCTTAAAAGTTTTTCTCGCTCCCCTTCGATCAGTTTGGTTACAGGAACACCTGTCCACCGGGCAACAATTTCAGCTATCTCCTCTGCGGTGACCTCTTCCTTGAGGATCGCATCCTCTTTCCTTTCACTCTGTTCCAAGGCTTCGAGCTCAGCTTCGAGCTTGGGTAATTTCCCATGTTTGAGTTCTGCAACCAAGTTGAGATCGTAGGCACGCTCTGCCCTCTCCATCTCAGCCCGTGTCGACTCAATTTTTTCCCGTAATACCCGAACATCATCAATTCCTTTACGCTCATTTTCCCATTGGCGCTTGATGGTTTCCATTTTGTCCCGGGCATTGCCCAACTCTTTGCGAAGGGTTTCAAGGCGGTCTTGGCTGGTTTTATCTTTTTCCTGCTTCAGGGCAGTTTCTTCAATTTCCAGCTGTAAAACTCTGCGGCTTACCTCATCCAACTCAGCAGGCATACTGTCGAGCTCTGTGCGGATCATCGCACAAGCTTCATCCACCAAGTCGATCGCTTTATCGGGAAGAAACCGGTCGGCTACATAGCGGTTGGACAGAACGGCTGCCTGTACCATGGCTTCGTCGCGAATATTTACCCCGTGATGGATCTCAAACCGTTCACGCAGTCCACGGAGTATGGATATGGTATCCTCCACATTGGGCTGGTCTACCAGAACGGTTTGAAAACGACGCTCCAAAGCAGCGTCCTTTTCCACATGTTGGCGGTACTCATTGAGGGTGGTTGCGCCGATACACCGGAGCTCTCCACGAGCAAGCATCGGTTTTAACATATTTCCGGCATCAATCGCACCCTCCGCTTTTCCGGCACCCACAATGGTGTGCATTTCATCGATAAATAAGACAATCCTACCGTCCGACTTACTGACCTCATTGAGCACGGCCTTTAAGCGTTCTTCGAACTCACCACGGAACTTTGCCCCAGCCAGAAGAGAGCCCATTTCGAGGGTGAAAATGGTTTTGTCCTTAAGACCTTCCGGAACATCCCCGCGAACAATTCTTTGGGCCAGTCCCTCAACGATCGCTGTTTTCCCAACTCCAGGTTCACCGATGAGCACAGGATTATTTTTGGTTTTTCTGGACAAAATACGAATAACCCGACGAATTTCTGAATCTCTCCCAATTACGGGATCCAATTTTCCGGATTTAGCCTGCTCCACCAAATCTATGCCATATTTTTTGAGGGCCCGGAAAGAGTTTTCGGGTGTTTTCGAAGTGACCTTCTGCCCTCCCCTTACTTTCAGGATCGCTTCCTTAATTTTCTTTTCCGAAAGATTAAAGTTTTTAAGAAATTGTTGAAAGGTGGAAGGTCTACCCACTGATGCTAGCCCGAGTAAGAGGTGTTCTGTACTTACATAATCATCCTCCATTTCCCTTGAAATTTGCTGAGCTTTTTCGACTGCCTCAGTTAAGGCAGACGACGCATAAGACCGAGCCGTGTTCACATTTCCAGAAATTTTGGGAAGGTTTTTAAACTCACGCTGTAAAGCCAATTGGATCGGAGCTGTCCCCACCCCCATTTCATCCATCAAGGCTGGCACGATCCCGTTTTCCTGATTCATCAGGGCAGAAAGCAAGTGCCAGACCTCGACTTCCTGTTGACCATTCCGTTTGGCAACCTCGGCCATTTGTTGAATTGCGGATATTCCAAGCTCGGTAAATCTTTCGGGGTCAACATTCATAATGATTAATCGTGTGCAAGATGCGTACCTAAAATGAAAAGTAGGATATGCCTGAATTTATCTACAAATCTTCTCTGTTTCCCAACCTTAAAGATTTAAAACTGCTCCAAATGGTCGCACCGACCGAGCCATAATGTCACACCTCGTCCACTCATCTGAAACTAAACGATGCGAATTCATGAAGATATATTTCTAGCAATGTTCATTATTGGATTTGGTGAAAGGATTGGTGCTTGAACCCATGATTTAGAACCAGCACTTTTGAACCCTATGAAGCTTTCAGAACGAATTGAATATATTGATCAAACCCTGGACCAAATGTATCCCGACCCTCCGGTTCCCTTAAATCATAAGGATCCATACACCCTTTTGCTAGCTGTTTTGCTATCGGCACAATGCACCGATGACCGGGTCAATCAAATCACTCCGCAGCTCTTTCAACTGGCTGATAACCCTAAAGCAATGGCCAAAAAATCAGTATCTCAAATCAATGACATCGTCCGACCCTGTGGGCTTGCACCCAAAAAAGCTCAGGCCATTCATGATCTATCCAAACTCCTGAACCTCCATCATCGAAGTGAGGTGCCGAGTACTTTTGAGCAACTGGAAGCCCTTCCAGGCGTGGGCCATAAAACAGCTTCGGTGGTGATGGCACAGGCATTTGGTTTCCCTTCATTTCCCGTGGATACTCATATCCATCGTCTGGCTCAACGTTGGAAACTCACCTCCGGTAAAAGTGTTGTTCAAACCGAACGGGACTTAAAAAGACATTTTTCCAAAGACCGATGGAATGCTCTTCATCTGCAAATTATCTACTATGGCCGCAAACATTGCAGTGCCCGCAGTTGTTATGGTTTGGACTGCCAAATATGCAGGACCTGCTTTCCGAATCGTAAATCCAAGGTGCAAACAAAAAAGTCTTAACCGGCGTTCACAAACATCCGTGGACGGGCATCCTTTAGTTTCTGAATTGCATCGGCTGATAAGCCGGTCTGGTAAAGAAAGACCTGTTGTAAGCCTCCCATTTTAGAAAGGATATCAATAGCGGAATCATCGAGCTTCAAGCGGATTAAATTTAAAAGCTCAAGGCTCGGTATGGTAGAAATATTTTGGATTCCCTGAATGGTTATCTTTTCGGACCCCTCTAAAATCAGCTTCTTAAGATTGGGGAATTTTTGCAAGACGGCCAGCCCATCATCGGATACCTGAGAATTGGTCAGGTCAAGAATGACCAAGTGCTGTGCAATGTACTGAAGGATCCTCAAGTCATCGTCGTTCATCGCCAGTTTTGGATCAACCGGTGAAATGACCTGCAAACCATCCGCACCCTCAATTGGCATCAATGTGATACCGGACGAACGTAAATGATGCCACTGCTCGGGAGCCAACTTAACATCCTGTAATGTGCCAGGTGGGGCTTCCACAATTTCAACCGAATCTGCCTCCCGACCAGGAAACCACTGCTCGATGGGAACTCCAAATTTTCGGACAATAGGACCAATCTGGGATGGGGCAACCAAGTAAGCCCCTAATGTGGACCCACCAACAATAAGTGCAGTGGCAAAAAAGACCGCAAAAGTGGCAAAGATTTTCGATACCAAGCTTTTTTCTCTTACTTTGATCGTAGTTTTCTTGGTATTGATGCCGCTAATTTTTACAGGTTTTTTAGCAGCTACTTTCTTCTTTGGAGATCTTTCGGCAAGGGGCTTCGATTCCTTTTTTACTGCGGGCAAGTCTGCCCTACTTGCTTGGGCATGTCGTGTTTCTGCCTCTTGTAAAAGTGCAATCACCTCAGGCAGAAGCTTCCATTCCGATTGCCCCTCAAGCATGGCATAATCCGTGGCAAGAAGTTGACCAGCAGAGAAAAATTGCTGGGCCTGCTCTAAGGTGTAAGGACCAAAAGTCTGGCCATCACGCGAAACAAATAAGGAAGATGCTTTTTCGGATGCACCAAGGTTTGCTTTGGCTTTGCGGCCAAGTAATTGGTCCAAAGTTGTAGTAATCTTAGAAAAATATCGTTCTGCGGGTATTTTATCTTTGAGGATTGCCTGCAGATCTCCCATACGCAGGCGCAAGCCAGGGGGTAGTTCAGTCTGCTCCAGGTGAATGGCAAGAAATGGCTTATTCTCATTGAGAGCCAAATTAATTTCATTCCTGCAATTAATCGATTCGGTCGCACGGGGAGAAACAAAACAGACAAAAACACTGCAACCTAAAACAGCATTGGCTATCTCCTCCGGCCATTCATTGCTGGCAGCCACTCCTTCATCATACCAAATATTATACCCAGATTCATAAAGTTGGATAATTTCTGGATAAACCAAATGAGCGTCCTGATGAGAATAACTTACAAATAAATAGGGGTCTTCCCCGTCATAAGCTTCAAAGGGTGGAACATCTGCAGATCGGTCCCCCTGCCCTCCCTGTGGAAGTATGATACCAGGGACTTCTGCCAGGGTAACCCAGGAAGAACATCCCTCAAACCATGCCAACTGATCCACAGACAGTTGCCCAGACTGTACCCAGGATTGTAAGTCATTTACTTGGTAAGGACCCACCTGCTGACCATTTTGATGAAGATAGACTTGAATCATGGAATCGTTAAATAGATGGGAAAAAGAACCGATTTTGATGCTTAATTCTCTTCATGACTAAAATATTTCTTACACCTATCCAAGGATTTTATAAGTCAGGTTTCAGCGAGATCTGCTGAGAACAGGACATCGATAAGAATTTACTCAGCAGGCTTTGAACGTATCCAATCCGAGAGAATCTGAATTTCATCCTTGGTTAACTTGGCATCTCTACCATAACAAGGCATCCGGTCATTCTCCTCACCATAAAACCGCTCATCTTCAGGGTTTTTGATAAATGCCACGGTCCACTCATCTGATCCGTATCCAGTAAGATCTGGCGCATAGCCTTCTTCTTCCGAATCAATATCATGACAATCAATGCAAGCTAGCCCATCTTCAAAATCTGCATCATCATTATAAAACAAAGACATTAATTCCTCTCGTTCTTCTTCTTCCAAAGGATCTTGGTAAGGCAACTCCGCCATATCTGAAAGCAAGCGGGCAATTTTTGGAAGTAGAGCGGTTTCCTCTTCCGAGTATTTCGCAAGAACCTTTCTGGCCATTGTTCCGTCCTTAAAGGCAGTACCCCCAAAATATTCCTCCGAAACATAATGTTTGTGATCGAGAAGCTTAGTAACCCAATCCACGCTGGCAAAGCCGGCAAGTTCAGGTGCTGATTGGGGTTCATCCACCGGATAACCGCGCCCATCGTGGCCATTATACCGGTGGCAACTCGAACAATGAGCAGCAAATAATGTGCGTGCCCGATTTTCTCGATCACTTCTTAATAAGGTAACCGCACCTGCAGGGGGAATCCCCTGCTCCTGAACGATGCTCAGAACTCGGTCTGCCTGCCAGTTTGCTTCTTCTAGAGCAGCAGAATGCCTAAGGTTGGCTCGATCCTCTGCAAAGGCGAGTAAAGTCAAGGCAACGGAACCAGCGATCAAGGTCCACCAAAATCCAATATTTATCTGATGCCCAGGTTTGGATATTCCGATAAAAGGTTGCAAAAAGATCCATAGAGCAAGGAATGCAGGAATTATGACTGCCCCCCAAAAAGCCGGAACATATTTAAGAAGCTGAAAGAGAAATAAGAAATACCATTCAGGGCGGGCCGGAAATTCATTTGCTGGATCTGCAGGAGGGCCTAGAGGGGCCCCTCGGAAGTAAAGAGTAAGACCAACGACTGCCAGCAAGATTGCTAAACAAGCAATCGCATCTTTGAGGATCTGATCCGGCCAAAAGTAAGAATCTTTTTTAGGCCTTGGTTCTTTAACATGAATACCGTGCTTCCGAAAAAGATAAATGTGTACCACAACCAAACCAATCAACATCGCCGGCAGTACACCTGCATGTAAGGCGAAGAAACGAGTTAGGGTGTGATGACCATACTCGACTCCACCGACAACGATTTTTTGCAAAGCAGGTCCAATCCAAGGGACTTCAGCCATGAGGTTTGTCGCTACAGCAGTCGCCCAATATCCTTTTTGATCCCAGGGTAGTAAATATCCTGTAAGGGAAAGAGCCAAAGTGACTCCCATCATCATTGCACCAAACCAAAAATTTAATTCACGAGGTGCCCGATAGGCACCATCGATCACCACTTGCATCAGGTGTAGAACCAATAGGACAATCATCGCCTGAGCCATGTAATGATGCACCCCGCGCAAAAACCATCCTCCCCATACCTGATATTGTAAGAAATAAACACTTTCCCAAGCGGTTTGAGCACTGGGACTGTAAAACATCCACAGGAGCGTTCCAGTTACAACTTGGGTAAAAAAAGCAAAAGTAAGGCAACTCCCCCAAACATACCTCCATCTTGCTCCTCCTGGAACTTTCTCATAGAGGACTTCGTGGAGCAGGTTGCGATAACCTGATCGATCATCCAACCAATCAAAAATAAATTTCATTAAAGTGGGATTTTTTCAGGCACATTCGGACGGAAGTGCTGAAATTTTATCCAGACAAACCCATCCTCTACCTTTGTCTCCATAGTGTCCATAGGACGAGGACTTGGGCTATTCTTGGTAGTAACGGATCCATCGAGCCCAAATGAGCTATTGTGACAGGGGCAAAAGTAATCGTTGCTTTGTTTGCGAAAGTCGATGGCACAACCCAGGTGAGGACACTTGAGGTTAAATGCAATTACATCATCACTCCTTCGCGTAAGGTAAACAGCCCCGACCGGCACATCTTTATAAGTTGTCCATGCATCGACCACTTTTTCCTGAATTACTTCAAATTTGGCAGGCGATCCATCTTCAGGCAGGGAAGCCAGAGCAGTCACTTTAGACCATGGCTCGGAGCTTTTTTCTCCGGAGCTTTTCTTAACGGGATCGAGTAAGGCAGGAATTCCTGAGGCTAAAGGAAAAATGCCACAAGCTGCAGAAGC
>JAYPAW010000013.1:0-13086 GCA_038123915.1 Opitutales bacterium | reverse complement strand
GAAAATACATTTTTGAGAGCTGTGGTCTCCGAGCGGTCATTGTAAGGAGTGGATGTACCATGAGCATTCACATAATGGACCGAGTTCCTCTCAATCTTGGCCTGATCCAAAGCCAAATTCATACACTCGGTAAGAGCCTCGCTTGAGGTGTCTGGAGTGGTCACATGAAATGCGTCGCAGGTAGCGGCGTAACCAATGATTTCAGCATAAATTCTCGCACCACGAGCCTGAGCATTTTCCAAAGTCTCTAAAACCAACACACCAGCACCTTCACCCATAACGAAACCATCCCGGTTCTTATCAAACGGGCGGGATGCTCGGCTGGGATCATCATTAAAATTGGTACTCATCGCCTTCATCGAGGAAAATCCGGCAAATCCAATACGGGTAACGGCAGCTTCGCTCCCACCAGCAAAAATAACATCCGCAGCACCCCGCTTGATCATTTCAAACGCTTCTCCGATGGCATGGGAACCGGAAGCACAGGCACTGACCACAGAAAAGTTTGGTCCTTTGGCACCCAGATCGATTGCAATGATTCCACCCGCGATATTTGCAATCAAGGAGGGAATCATAAATGGAGAAACCCTCCTGGGTCCCCGTTCGATCAAAGCAGTCATCTGCTTCTCGATGGTGTCCATTCCACCAATTCCTGAGCCTACCAAAACACCGGTGCGTTTAGGCACGAGTTCCTCCCTGGTGAGGTTGGCATCCTTGAGTGCACCATGGGTAGCGGCTAAGGCAAGCTGGGCATACCGGTCATTTCTCCTCGCCTCCTTCGGATCCATAAAATCCTCGGGATTAAAGTTTGTGATTTCCGAAGCCACTTTGCTGGCAATATCGGAACTATCAAAACTGGTGACGGAGGTAATTCCAGACTTACCTGCTTTGAGGCTCGCCCAGTAACTATCCACATCACTTCCAATGGAGGAAACTACCCCCATCCCGGTAACTACTACACGAGTCATGAAAACAAGCTAGGTATGGAGAATCGGCCCGAAAGCAACGATGTTCAGCGAAGGCAAAAGGAGTTAAGAAAGATTTTTCTCAACATATTCGATCACCGAACCGACGGTCTGAAGCTTTTCGGCTTCTTCTTCGGGAATTTCGGTACCGAATTCTTCTTCCAATGCCATAACCAATTCTACTTGGTCAAGCGAATCAGCTCCAAGGTCGTCGATGAAGCTGGCCTCTGGAGTGACTTGCTCTTCGCTGACATTCAGCTGGCTTACGATAATTTTTTTTACGCGATCGGAGTTATTCTCGGACATAATGATTAAGTATGGTTAGGTTATAATTAAAGTCTCTTCTTCACATCACCATCCCGCCGTCAACCGTAAAAACTTGTCCGGTGACATAGGAAGCTTTGTCAGAACATAAATATGCAGCCATTTCAGCAATGTCTGCGACAGTACCAAAACGCTTTAATGGAATCGCACCGAGGGCTCCTTCTTTAACCCGCTCATCCAGTTCGGAAGTCATATCCGTATCGATGAACCCCGGGGCAATCGCATTGACCGTAACGGAACGGGCAGAAAATTCTCTGGCTAAACTTTTGGTCAATCCAATCATTCCAGCCTTGGCTGCCGAGTAATTTGCCTGGCCAGCATTTCCGGTCAGACCGACCACAGAAGCTACATTGACGATTCTGCCCCATCTTTTACGGGTCATCGGACGGCCCAATGCTTTGATCCAGTGGAAGCAACTGGTGAGGTTGGTGTTGATGACATCGTTCCAGTCATCTTCCTCCATCCGAAAGAGAAGATTATCCCGGGTAATGCCCGCATTATTTACAAGAATGTCCACACATTCGTGCTTTTCGAGGAGGGCTTCACAGGCGTTGCGTATCTGTTCACCCGAGGAGACATCCACCGCGAGGGCATCTGCACTGCCACCTTGTTCGCGGATTGAATCGGCTGCAGCACCACAGGAAGACTCAGACTTGCTTACGCAAATGACATGGGCCCCGTCTTTGGCTAAAGCCTCGGCGATTCCCCGCCCGATTCCGCGACCCGCTCCGGTAACAACCGCAACCCTCTTCTTTACTGTATCCTCATTCATGAAAAAAATTCAAGGTTCCCATCCCTGTTATTGACTGTTTCCGATAAATGATGGATTCCTGATCAATACGCAACCTCAAGTTTTGCACATGTCCAAGAACTCATCCAAATCCACACCCTCCACCCAGGCATTACCCAAGCTACAAAAGTTTCTGGCAGATTCAGGAATTTGCTCCCGCCGAGCCGGCGAAGAATTAATCAAGGATGGCCAGGTATCCGTCAATGGGGAGCCTGCCACTTTGGGCATGCGGATAAACCCGGAGCGGGATGTGATCAAAGTTGGGCAGAAAAGAATACAGTCTAAATTTTCAAAGCCTCTTATTTTTATGGTCAATAAACCAAAAGGTTTTACCTGCTCCAATGATGACCCCCATGCTGAAAGACTCGTATTCGAGCTCCTCGAAGCAAGGCACCGAAACACCAGGTTATTCTGTGCGGGCAGGCTGGATAGAGACAGTGAGGGGCTGGTCATTTTAACCAACGATGGGAATCTTGCCCATAAATTGACTCATCCTTCGCAACAGGTGAGAAAAAAGTATCAGGTAGAGATCCATGAGCCTCTGGAATACGAGGATATGCGCTCGATGCTGGCAGGAATCGAGGACGAGGGGGAATTCCTGCAACTCGATGAGATTCGGGCCAAGTCAGGAAACCCTGTAGGGTCAACTAAACTGGAAATTACCATGGGGCACGGGAAAAAAAGGGAGATTCGCAGATGCTTTCAGCGTTTTCGGTATAAAGTAAAAAAACTGCGCAGAGTCGCAATTGGAGGAATCCGATTGGGTAAACTTCCTCTCGGCACCTACAGAGACTTAAAAGATTCAGAAATTGATTTGCTCTTCCCCAAGCAAATTTCCTAAATTTCAAACCATGGGAATTCTAAATAAAAAAATTTTTACTCTAGTGAAAGGCGTGGTGGCCCTTCCCGTGATCATTAGCTTTGCTCAAGCCCAACCATCCACCGATACGGGGCCATCCCTGGGTGAAGCATTTAACGCCGGTGCCCCAGAGATCGAACCCGTGGTTGTAGGCAGGGAAAAATGGAATGAAAAACCACAGGCTTCACCCAAAACTGAAACCCTTTCTTCCCCCGCTGAAGATGATGCGGTTCCCAATGGAAGAATCAGCGAATTGGATCCTTTGGAGACTCAGCAGGTCCAACCCGACCCGAGCGAATTACCTTTGGATCCTCCAAAAAACAAGCCTGCCACGAGCATAGTTCGAAATTTTGAGGGCACCTTGGTTTTTAAACCCAGAATTCTCGGTTTTGAGTCCAAGCTTCCATACCAATTGGAAAACTCCAAAGGAAAACGGCTGGCTTACATAGATGTGGAAAACATTAAAGGGTTGGACCCTCAACAATTTGTCGATCAGTCCATCAATGTGATGGGTAAGCTTGAGCCGATTGAAGAAGGTTCGGACGACCTCGTCATCCGGGCACGGGTGATGCGCCCAACCAACTAATCAAACCTCAATTTTCAGTTTCATGAATTTGATTGATGGAAATCAAATTGCCGCTCAGGTATTGGATGAATTGCGTACCCGGATATCTTCGCTTGAGAATGGTAAGCCCAGCGTAGTTTTTGTCAGAGTCGGAAATGATCCCGCATCTATTTCCTATGTCAAAAAAAAGCAGAAGACGGCAGAGTCCATTGGGATTGATGCGGGTCTCAAAGTTTTTGATGAATCAATCTCAGAAGATCAATTGATTGCTGAAATTGATTCCCTGAATGCAGATTGCTCGATCCATGGCATTTTAGTGCAAGCCCCCCTGCCCTCGCACATCAACGAGGTGCGCGTTTTTAACCATGTTTCCCCAGCTAAGGATGTTGATGGGTTTAATGCGGTTAACCTGGGCAAACTTTGCCAGGAACAAGCCCATGCATTCCGTTCCTGTACCCCGGCTGGGATTGTTGAACTGATCAGGCGCTCAAATATAGAAACAGCAGGAAAACGGGTGGTTATTCTGGGGCGCAGCCTGATTGTGGGTAAACCCATCGGTATGCTTCTGCTCAATCGGGCCATCCCAGGGAATGCCACCGTAACCTTTTGCCATTCGCGCACTCACGACCTTCCCTCCATCACCCGGGAGGCGGATATCCTGATCGCCGCCATTGGTAAGCCTCAGTTTGTCACTTCCGAGATGATCAAGCCTGGCTGTGCGGTGATTGATGTCGGAATCAACCGGGTTCCTGATAGTAGTAAAAAAACAGGCTTTCGCTTGGTCGGAGATGTCGACTTTGAGCAGGTCGCCCCCAAGACATCCCATATCACTCCAGTGCCTGGTGGTGTTGGCCCGATGACCGTGGCTATGCTTATGGCCAATACTCTTCAAGCTTTCGAACAATCGATCTCGGCCCAGTGAACCAAGAACTCAAGACATTGGATGAGGAGACCGAAGCATCCCCGGAGAAAGAAATAAGGCCGGCCCCTCTTTTCAAAAGGATGATCGCATTTGGGATGGACTTCATCCTGATTGTTTTACTCCTTCAATTACTGGCTCACTTTATGCCAAACTTTTGGGATGCCCATACCCAGGAAGAATTTCAAAACTTGCTCCAGCAAGCAATGAGTCTACCTCAAGATGAACAGATGGACTCCGAAGAAATGGCCCTTTTTATTCAACAATCTGACCTCTCTCCCGAGACTTATGAGATGCTTATGGCTATGGTGGTCTGGGCCTGTTTCTTACCCGTGATGTATTTCTTTATTGGAGAGCGTTTTTTCAATGGAAAAAGCCTGGGCAAAGCCACTTTTGGCCTAAGCACTGTACGGATGAATAGCGAAGATGTTCCGCTTACTCCTTTTAGACAGTTCCTGAGAGCGGTGTGCAAAGGGCTGAGCGCCTTGTTATTGATCACTCCTTTTCTTCTGCCTGGTATTATGAATTTTCTCTTTTGCTTTCTTAACCGAAAGCGTAGATGCCTGCATGACTTAGCCGGATCTTCCTGGACAGTTCAGCAATCCCCAAAGAAAGACTCTGAAAATGACTGACCACATTCGCTTTGTCGGGGCCGGAAAAATGGTTTCTGCAATTGTTCACAGCTTGCTGCGTTCAGGTGCATTTTCTGCAGATCAAATTTCCTGCTGCTCCGCCAAGGATGGCACATCCGAAAAACTGTCTCAGGCCACAGGAATCTCCCGGTTTGATTCCGTAGAGGAAATGCTGGCAAACCCAACCACCATTTTAGTGCTTGGTTGCAAGCCTCAACAACTAGGTGAGATGCCCACATCCGTAAGCGACTCAACTTCGGGTTGCTTAATCCTCTCCATCATGGCGGGGATCCCTATGGCCCGCTTAAAACATGTTTTCCCCCACTCCCGGAATGTGGTTCGTTCGATGCCCAATACCCCCGGGCAGATTGGATATGGAGTCACCGGCTACCTATTTGACCAATCACCCGCTGAGGAAGATCGTAAGATCATCGAAAGCATCCTCAATGCACTTGGGCAATCCCACGAACTCAAGGAAGAAGAGGATATTGATCGTGTCACTGCTATCAGCGGAAGTGGACCTGCGTATTTATTTGAATTTACCTCGGCTCTCGAAGAAGCGGGCCGGGCGATCGGGTTATCGGGAAAACTCGCCAGAGAACTTGCGATTGGGACTATGGCAGGGTCTGCCCGTCTGATGGAATCCTCAGAATTGGATCCCAAGGACCTCCGGGATCAGGTGACCTCCCCCAATGGCACAACTCAGGCGGCCCTGGAAAGTTTCTCCGAAGACGATCTGCGCAGCATAGTCCGGCATGCAGTCGAAGCCGCCCGCACCCGTTCGATCGAGCTTTCCCATGAGTAACTGGTCGAAAGGCGACCTCGTAGTCACCGGAGGAGCAGGTTTGATCGGCAGTGCCCTCATTTGGGGGCTCAACAACCGTGGTTTCGAAAACATCTGGTTGGTCGATTCGCAAGATTCCAACGAAGCAAAAAATAAAAATTTAGATCCTCTTAGCTACAGCAGACATTTATCTCCCGAGGATTTCAGAAAACTCGTCCGCGAAAAGAGCGATGAGCTTGGCTCAGTCTCCACTATTTTTCACCTTGGTGCTTGCTCCAGTACGACTGAAACCAATGAAGAGTACTTAAATGACAACAACCTTGGTTACACCCGGGAGTTGTGTGAGTGGTCGCTGAAACAGGATATTCGCTTTGTTTATGCCTCCTCTGCATCCACTTATGGGGATGGTTCACTGGGGATGGATGATCAGGACTTGGACTTAGCCAAATTTCAGCCCTTAAACCTGTATGGCTGGTCGAAGCATAAATTTGACCTTCTGGCCAAAGAGAATCAATGGCTGGAGCAGATAGTTGGGTTGAAATATTTCAATGTATATGGCCCCAATGAGGAGCATAAGGGCAATATGCGCTCCGTGGTCAGTAAGGCCTACGAGCAAATCGCATCCACCGGAGAAATGACCTTATTTAAGAGCTACCATCCTGAGTACGGGGATGGTATGCAAATGCGGGACTTTCTTTATGTGAAAGATGCCGTGTTAATGACGATTTGGCTGGCAGAATCTACCCATGCCAATGGACTTTTTAATTTAGGCAATGGCCAGGCACGCACTTGGCTGGACCTGGGGCATTCGATCTTTTCAGCTCTTGGAAAGGACCCAAATATCAGGTTTATTGAAATGCCAGAAATCTTGCGGGACAAATATCAATATTTCACTGAGGCCAAGATAGAGAAACTACGCCACGCAGGATACAAAAATGAGCTTTTTAATCTGGAGGATGCGGTGAAAGATTATGTGACCCATTACCTGGTCCCAGACCGGCGATTGGGCTCTTGATTTTTCGGCTTTTGGATAGGATTCCCCTTTCATCCAAAGGCCTTTGATGCAAAGAATATTTTTTTCTTTGACGAAGTTGTTTTTTTACAGAGAAACGAAGTTGTGGGAACAGTAATGGTGGATGAACGCAGGGATGCTTTGTGCGAATGGATCGGGCAATTCACCCCTTATGGATCCTGCGAAATCAAAGTAGCTTCCTCAGATGCCAGTTTCCGTAGATATTTTCGGATGGATACTCCGGATGGGCCAAGAATCATCATGGATTCTCCCCCTCATTTGGAACCATGCGAGCCCTTCATTGAAATTGGTCAAAAGTTGGTTAGCTCTGGGATTCAGGTCCCGAAAATCTATTTTCAAGACCCAGAGCAAGGTTTTCTTGTTCTCTCTGACTTTGGGGACCGGCACTTTCAGGATATCCTGCACACTCAGGAAAGGAACGAACGATATGCGGATGCAATCCAGCAAATTGTAAAGTTACAGGTTGCCTCACAAAGCTGGTTCGCTGAACTTCCTCTATTCGATGGTGACTGGCAGGCAAAAGAACTGGAAATTTTCCGTGAATGGTGCCTACCCGATACTACGCAGGAGGAATTTGCAAGTTACACTGCTCCTTTGATTGAAGGTATTGATGCGATCCCCAAGTGCATGATGCACAGAGACTTTCACTGCCGAAACCTTCTGGTTCTCGAGGACAACTCCATCGGAATCATAGATTTCCAGGGGGCGATGAATGGGCCGATCACTTATGACCTGGTTTCGCTGCTCAGGGATTGCTATGTAGACAACTCGGAAGAGTGGATCTCGCAAAAAATCGCTGATTTCCGAACCCAACTGATCCAGTCTGGCTTGCTCAACCCGGAAGTGGAATTGGGAACGCTGACCAAATGGTTTGATTGGGCGGGTTTACAAAGGCACCTAAAATGTGTGGGTATTTTCCATCGTTTAAAAATCAGGGATGGGAAACCCAAATACCTCGCAGATGTACCCAGAGTTCTCTCCTACATCGATCAGGTACTCTCGAACTACCCTGAATTATGCGACCTCAAATCTTTGGTCTCCCAAGCTCAGTTACTTACCCCCTAACCTTCGAGAATCTTCTATGAAAGCAATGGTATTGGCTGCGGGCTTTGGGAATCGTTTACGCCCCTTAACGGATCATACACCCAAGCCCCTGGTCACCATCGGCGGGAAACCCCTGATCGTGCATCATCTGGAGAAATTAAGTGCAGCCGGATACAAGGATGTGGTGATCAACCTCGGTCATCTGGGGAGTAAAATTCCGGAAGCTTTGGGAAATGGGTCGGATTGGTCCCTATCGATTCAGTACTCGGACGAAGGTCCGGAACCTTTGGAAACCGGAGGCGGTATGGCCAAAGCCCTGCCCTTGCTTGGAGTGGATCCATTCCTTCTGGTAAATGGAGATGTATGGTGCGACCTCGATTTTTCTTCGATTCCCAAAACGCTCCATCCCGAAAGTTTGGCCAAGCTCTATTTAGTGCCTAAACCAGCTTGGCGGACCCATGGGGATTTTGCACTGTCCGGTTCCCTGGTCTGCGAATCCGAGACCCCTGAATATCTTTACAGCGGAATTGCTATCTATCACCCCAAAATCCTCGATGGTGCAAGGGTGGAAAAGTTTTCCATTGTACCCAGGCTGAAACAGGCCATTGCCGAAAAAAAAGTGGAAGGCATCTTATACAATGGAGAGTGGGATGATGTGGGCACCCCTGAACGCCTCGGTGCCTTACAGCAAAAATTCGGAAATTAGAAAGGTTTTTCCGATTTTGCGGGAACCATACGATCCCGCAAAGAAGGCTCGTCCTCCGGCCCAAATGCATCCACCACATAGGCCACCACATCTTTGAGCGAGTCATTGGAAATGCCTTTCGATGCTGCAGCCATCACCCGACCTGTTTCATCCAGTAAATGATAGCCTCGCTCTCCTGCACGGAACTTTCTCATTTGCTCAAGAAAATACCATCCTTCCAGACGGTTCAATGCAGGTCCCGCGAGCAAGCGGTTACCTTCAGCTTTTTCTCCGTGGCAGGAAGCACAGCGGGCCTCATAAAAAAGCTTACCCCGCTCCAGGTCACCCTTTACCGTACGCACCGCTGGCTTGGGTGTTTGGCGGGCAAACCAATCGGCCAGATAGGCTGATTCCAGGTCGTTGTTTATTTTCTTCACCCCAATTCCCATGAGGTGCTCGGAACGGTTCTCTGGATTCTGCCCCCGTATGCCCGAACGGAATTTTTGCAATTGGTCATAAAGGTACCAATATTCCATCCCATCGAGGATGGGTCCACGCTGAGCTTCCTTAATCCCATGACAAACCTGACACCCCTGAACCAACTCATTACTTCTGGCCAGCGATCTTTTCTCCATCGTCTTGGTGATCATTGCATTAGGCTCAGGCTTGGAGTTGCAAGCAGCGAGGCCCAGGAGGCACACCAAGGAAGCAACCAGACCGAGCGTTAAAAGATACTTTTGCATTGCCTGCACAGGAATCTTTTTAGCGATGTCCTGAATTCTGGACAAGCGACAAAGCTTTACGCCATCCAATCGATGTTCATGATTGTGTGCTAAGTTATGAGCTGTGCGATTTCATTTCAAAAGGTCGAAAAAATATTTCCGCCCGATGTATGTGCCCTTGAAAATATCAATCTCGATGTGGCAGATGGAGAAAGATTGGTGGTGGTTGGACCATCCGGTTGTGGCAAGAGTACCCTTCTTCGGTTAGTTTCTGGACTGGAGGATCTGTCCAAAGGTTCCATTCATTTATTTGGCAAAGATTGCAGGGGCACACCTCCCGGAAAACGCGATATCGGGATGGTCTTTCAAAACTACGCCCTCTTCCCCCACCTCTCTGCATACGAAAATATGGCTTACGGGCTACGGCTAAGAAAAGAATCAAGCTATGACATTGGGAAAAAAATAAAGGAAGTCGCTCAAAACTTATCCATCTCTGAACTTCTCCAGCGAAAACCCCATGAATTAAGTGGTGGTCAGCGCCAGCGGGTAGCCTTGGGCCGCCTGCTTGCCCGTGATCCCAAAATTCACTTATTTGATGAACCCCTGGGCAACCTAGATCCCCAGTTTCGCCTGGGCATGCGTTCAGAACTGGCCCGCTTACACGAAGAGAACCCACGCCCAAGCCTCTATGTGACCCATGATCAGGCAGAAGCGATGACCTTGGGCCAAAGAATATGCGTCTTACTCGATGGTCAAATTCTCCAAACAGGCACACCTGAAGAAATTTATAACACTCCAAACCATCGATTTGTTGCCCAATTTTTTGGATCGCCCGGAGCGTGCTGTATCGATGGAAGAATTGAGAGAAACAACGAAAACTTAGCCGAATTCAACCTCGATGGTTTCAGGGTTCCCTTGCCAGGGATAGATCTACCCAATGGATCGATCACCCTGGGTGTACGCCCGGAAGACTGGCAAATCTGCGAAGCAGACAGCTCCAGCATCCACGGAAAAATCTTTAGAGTGGAAAACCTTGGTGATCATAGACTTATTGAAATCAAGCTCAAGGATTCAACCGTTTTCATTAAGACTACAAGGACTGATTTACACCAGGGAGAAATCATCTCTTTCCAGCCCAATTTGAAACGGGCTCACTGGTTTGAAAGGTATACAGGGAAGAGAATCCCGTAGTTCCAAAATCAGGATACCACCCAATCGGCCAGAGCTGTGCGGATCCTGCGAAAAAAGAATCCAAAGAGAAACAGCATCGGCACCATGGCTAAAACTCCGGCAGCCAAGCCAACGGCTTCTGGAATGCGATAGCTTGAATCCGATAATTTGGCCAGAGCCAGTGGTAAAGTAAGTTGGTCATTCCCCAAAACCAATAAGGGTAAAAGGTGCTCCTGCCAGCTGAGAACAAAGTGAATCATTCCATAAGTGATGAGTGCAGGCATCATCAATGGAAGCAGCGAGATAAAACAGCCGGTATGGCTCTGTCCTTCCAGTAATGAAAGATCAACCAATTCTGTGGGAACTTTCCTGAATACCTGAGTAAAGAAAACGACCCCCAATCCGCTCGCAACCCCAGAAAGTAAAAAACCATATACATTTCCGGTTAATCCAAGCACACTCATCCATTCAAAAAGAAAGAGGCTCATCGCTTGCTTGGGAAATAAAATCAGCAGGATGGCTGCACCCAAAATGAGCTTCCTTCCCCGAAAATTACCTTTGGCAATAGCGTAGCCAGCTGCAGCCGTTACCAAGCAGGCAAAGAGAGCCTGTCCACCGCTCAGTAGAATAGATCGAGCCAATACCTCGTTAAATTGAAATAAATCATTGGAAAATAATATTTGAAAAGCGAAGGGATCGAAAGAACTGGGGATCAACTGATCTGGTTTATAGATTTGCTGGTTGGATTTGAAAGAGGCCAACAGCATCCAAACAAACGGATAAGCAGTCAGCAGCAGGACCAACATCAAAAAGCTTCGCGAGAGAAAACGAACCATCATTCTACGACCCGTTTTTTCGCGTTTATCCTAATCATAAGAAAGGCAATGGATGCCGCCCCCACTGCGACCATCACACTCATGGCTGAAGCGAGTGGCAGATCAAACCGCCCACTCCCGCCCGGGAAAGCGACCTGGTACGCATAAGTAACAAAGAGTAAACCTGCGTCGAGCACCCCACCAGAGCCACCGAGCAGGTTGTAAGCCCCGGAAAAAGCAGCCACCCCATCGACCAAAAGAAAAACCGCAGCAAACCAAAGCAGGTGACGGACACCCGGAAGTAAAATCGATTGAATGATCTGCCCTCCAGTAGCACCTTCCAGCCTAGCAGTCTCAAACTGCCACTTGGGGATCGCCCGCATCCCGCAGTAGAGCAAAAGAGTTACCAAACCAACCCAACGCCAAACCGATTGGAAAATTAAGCAGGGTAAAATCCAGTCTGGATTCATCATCCAGTTCACTGGCTCAAAACCAAGTGGCAGGATCATAAACTGGTTCAATGCACCCGATTTCCCATGAAAGAAAAGATAGAAAAGCTTGGCGAGGGTTCCAGGCAGGGCAAGAGATGGTATGAGCAGAACAAATAAACATAATGCCTGGAAAATTCGATTGAGCTGAAATATCACCACCGCCAGGCAAAAACCGAGAATTAGGGATAGGCTGATTGAGCCAAATACGAAGAAAGTGGTGTTTTCGATCGATGTAAGGAACTTAACATCGCTGAATGCGGTCTGATAGTTCCCTAAATGGATCGAGTTGTCCTGAATCGATGGAGAAGTGGGCAAAGTAGCCCCAGCACTCCCAGATAATGACAATTCCACCCCATAAAATAAGGGCACCAACCAAAAGAGTGCCCAAAGCAGGATGAACGGGCCAAATAAGGGAATAAAGGAGTAAAATCCGGTTCCTGTTTTAGCTCCGGACATAATAAAAAGAATTATTCTGGCTTTTGCCCAAACCCAGCCTTCATCGCTTCCCTTAAGCTGGCAATCGTGTCCTCTGGACTAAGAGTCCCATACATTGCAGAAGGGAAGAAATTTTCCTTCATCAAAAAGATGGCCTGCGGACGACCCGGGTTTACAGTCACCGGAGGGATTTCCTCGGCCAATTCAACCAGCAACTTGCCCATAGATTCCTGAAAATAAGGCTGTATGCCCAAAAGTCTTGGGTCTTTCCAAGCGGGCAAGTAAGCCGGAAAACTGTTTCCCTGCAAAAATCTCTCCGCGTTGGCATCTGGATCGGTCATCACAAACTCAATAAAATCCCATGCTTCATCCTGTTTTTTACTGGAATTCATGATCATCAACCCCTGACCGGCAAAAGTAGCGGTGCGTGGCCCAAGGGAACCGTCTACTTTTTTCCAGGTTGGCAAGGGCAACATCCCCCACATTCCTTCCATTCCCGGCGCAAATTGCTGAAATAGATCGAGCCCGTACCAGTCGGCTCCAATCACGCATAAAACCTCACCCATCTCCAGATCACCACTGAAGAAAACTGGGTCGAAGATGGATCCTCGGTCCGGCATCACCGCGATCTGCTTTTGTGCCATATCCGCAAATTCCGATAGGATGTAAATTGCGGTGGTTTCATCAGGTAAAAAAGTGCCATTTTGATCGAAAAGATCAGTTCCTTTTTGTCGGAGCAGAGAGTCAAACAGAGTACCGTCCAAAGCTAGCATGCGCTGCCCCTGATTATCCATCAAACCCTGCCCTACTCTGGCAAAGTCCTCCCATGTGGTAATATCCTCGGGTTGGATAT
>JAYPAW010000012.1:11004-14143 GCA_038123915.1 Opitutales bacterium | reverse complement strand
ACCAAGACAGCAACCTTGCCATAGAGGTTAGCGGTTTCTCCATTGGGTGGAGCCATTACCTCACCTTCGTTAAGCCACCTGCGCAACTGAATCTGACTCCAGCCATTGTATGGATCTTTCGCTCCAAGTAGGTTCTCTGCGAATCTCATGGATGCAGTTTTCCAGAGACTTCCTGAAAGCTCGGGAGAATCGCTCATGATTGCCTGCATTGAATCGGTATTTAACCAAAGAGCATTGACGGTGGAATCTGCAATCACTGTGGCAGTCCTCGGAACACCGGCCAAAACCGCCATCTCTCCAATCACAGCTCCCCGTCCCATAATGTCCACAACCACATCTCCGATCGAAACCTTTACACTACCCCGAGTGATGACAATTAACCCATCCCCGGAATCTCCTTGTTTCATTAAGGTATCCCCGGAGTTGTAAACTCGAGTTTCTGAAGCACTTATAATCTTGTTAATGACTTCATCGTCCATTCCTTTAAGCCAAGTGACTTCCCGAAGAACCTCTTCTGCAGTGGGCAGCCTTAATTCGAGAGGGCTCTCCATCACATCTTTCATTCTTTCTTCCACAGCAGTGATCATTCGACCAGCCTCATCGGCTTCAAGCATGCCTTCTCCCCGCATCTTTTTGATAGAAGCCCGTTCATGGTTAAGCACTGAGCGGATGGCATCTTTAGTTTCGATACCGACCGTAACCTCAGGATAGTTCTCATGCATATTTCGAATATACTGCAAACCCCGAAGGCGATTTTGACGAATCTCGTCTTTTAACAATCGAGCCGTTTTTTGTTGTTTTTCCGAATCACCGCTGTCATCGAGTTCCCGCACAAAGCTGTCGACCATTTTGGCCATGGCTTGCTGGGCAATCACAAAAGCCTTGGATGCATCATACCCAACGGTGATTTTATCAGAGAAATATCTTTTGAGAAATGGAATATCTTTAAGAGCCTCGCTTAATTTACTGACTGTACAGATATCATCGAGATAACTTCTTTCGGTCATGGGTACTTTACCCTGAAAATCAAGAAATTCACTCAAATTATTGTCCAGTTGTGCAACCGCACGGGCAGAGAGTAAACCAGATCGAAACTGAGACCAGTAACTGCTTCTTTCTTTTTCAAGCAACCTTCTTCTTGCCTCTGCCAAAGTGTCCATGGACTCCAACTCACTTGCAGTTAAGGGATAGCTGACAGGATCGGGTAAATAATTTCTTACAAGTCCCCAGTTGGCACCACTAAGAAATCGATCATCTTTGAGGAGATCCATTTCTTGTTCGCATACATTGGAAATATTTCCAGTGGCGTTGGAAAACATTAGTTTTTTAACGGCTGGCAACTCAGTGAGGCCAAGCTTATTGACTAAGGTTTTAATTGTGGTTGCATTAACCAGCAAGGTAAGAAGTACGATTCCGGAAATAAGGAAAAGGAACTGATCCCTGACCCTCGCTGAAATTCCCACCAAGGATGCTTGAGCAATCGCACCGTTACCCTCTCCAAAAATGACCACCTTCTTATTCCCACTTGCCAGGTCTTCTCTGAGTTGAGCTGCATCTTTTGAGTTTTTGTTACCAAGTATGGTTCCCGCAGTTTCCGCAGATTGAGAAATTCCAACAATTCTGCCTTTGGAAATCTCAGCCTTGGCAAAAGAGTTGGCAGCCATCCCATATAGATTGAGATTTGGATTCGGTTGGGAATAGGAAAGAGCTTCCTTGGAATCTACCACAAATACAGAGGTCGTCTTAGCGGAGTAGCCACTCCCGCCATCCTCAATCTCAAATTCATATCTTAAATTTTCAGAATATACCACGAGTGCCAAAGCCAGTCCAATGGCTCCACGTAAAGCACCCCACCAAACCACGACAGCATCCTTACCCGGCAATCCATAGCCGGCTTTTTTCATTAAAGGATAAAACATACCCATATTGATTGCCCGAACTAAATGAATGGCCACATAGACTAAAAACAGGATCAAAAAGTCCATTCCCGTGGGATGTGCTTTTTGAGCGATCACCACGCCAACAACTATAAAGATGATCACATTGGCGGCAAAGGCTGTAAATTCCCAAAATTCATGCATGAAGTGTTCAACTTCAGGGCTAATACGGGTACGTCCTACACCTGCCATAACAATTCCCAGGGCAACCAACCCGAGAACTCCCGAAACATGAAAGAAATGTTCGCATACAAAAAATACCGCATATGCGGTAACTAGAACTACGGTAATCTCAATAAGTGGATCATTGAAAACTTTCCTTACCCATACAATCGCTATGAGCCCAATCAGCACACCAACGAGCCCTCCAGCTGCACCAATTTTACCAAATCCAATCGCAGCACTTCCGATAAAACTCCCAGTACCCAAAAATTGTTCAGCACCAGTCACAACTCCAATCAGCAAAACAAAAGCCACAATTGCAGTACCATCATTGAGTAAGGACTCGCCTTCAATCAGGGTGCCGAGCTTTTTACTTGCACCAAGTTCTTTCAACAGAGCAACCACCGCAACAGGGTCGGTCGCACTCACCACTGCACCAAAAAGCATCGATGCAAGAACGATAAAGGCCCCAGAATCGACATTCCAATCCTCAAGTACACCCCCGGATCCCCCAAATGCAGCAACCAAGCCCATAAAGGCTAAACCAGTCATCACTGTAGCGGTAACAATCCCGGGACCCGCCAAGTAAAATGCATTTAAGAAAGATTTCTTAAAAGTATGTACATCCAGGGCAAAACCGGCCTCGAAAATAAGAATTGGAAGAAAAACATATAAAATTAGGTGTCCGTCTAAATTGCCTCCCCAGGAGATCGCTCCGCTAAGAGTATCGATAAACTTATCCCAAATTCCATGCACTTCACCAGCCACATGATCTCCAGAATGCTCATGACCTCCATGAGGACCATAGGCCCGGTTAAGTCCACCCAACCCCAATCCAATGAGGAGTAATAAAACTGTAAAAGGGAGAGGGATTCGCTGAAGAAAATGCCTGGTCGCTGCCCCAATAATGAGAGAAATAATCAAAAAGAATAAGCCATATAGATAGCCACTATCTCCCGAAGAAGCCAAAACCGGAATAAAACTGAAATCTGTCATAGTGTTGATGGAGAATAGGTTTAATTACCCCGAAGTAAACGACT
>JAYPAW010000012.1:0-10904 GCA_038123915.1 Opitutales bacterium | reverse complement strand
CCAGAAATAAGAAATGATGTTTCGAAAAGGTTTTCTAGGTCGACGGTTACTTTGTCGCTAAATGATGAAGCCTTTAAGTCGGTAAAAACTAGTTCACCTGGAAGAAGAACTATGGTTTCTTGATTTGTACTCAGCTTTAAAGACCCGAGCAGACCTACGCATTTAAGTCCACCATTCGGCTCTACCTGAATCAAAGATGATCCAGAACCCGATACGATTACAGAAACTTCCGGACCACTTATATCGATCTTGTTTCTGATATTTCTTGAACGGATAAACAAAGATCCGCTGAGCAACTCAAGCGAATCATCCAGACACTGAAAAGAAGTAGAAGCTCCAAAGCGAAATTGGTATCCCGCAGCAAGGGTTTCAATGCCACTTTTCGGTTTCACATGGAGCGGAACAGACTGGGGTAAAAAAGAGGAAGAGGAAATAACTTTCTCTTCTTTCGATGAATCCAGCTCAACAATCCCCTCCCCGATGCTAGTAACGAGCAAATGCGAAACCTTGGCCATAGACAAATGCATTACCATCCCAAAGGATAGAATAACTAGAAGGTAAGTCTTCATTTTCTACTTATCAAAAATAAATAATTTAATAGGTCAAACCTTCATAGTTGATAGTTAAAAGGCAGAAAAAAATAGATTTTAGCCTTAGATCGCTATTTTTACGCCTCTTCTCAGGTAAGAAGGTACATCTAAATCTTCGCCTTCGTATAAATTTCTCTTGGGAAGATCATCGAAAATACCTCTTTGGTTATGAGCTTCCATAAAAGGAAATGTATTTTGATCATGATTTTCCTCACGCTTACTTCTTCCAAATCTCCTCGCCTTGGGCGGGGCAGCAGGCTCTTTCGCTGGAACAAGATCCAGTTTTGATTTGTGAGATTGTTTAGGTTGAGAAGATAGCTCCAGGACTTGCTGGCTAACAGGTGCGACATCTGCGGGCTTGATCAGAGGCTCAAGGGAAGTTGCACCCAGTACTGTAATCTTAACTTGATCCCCCATATTTTCATCTACATGAGCACCAAATACAACTTCCTCTCCTGCTTTGAACGCATCTCGTATTTCTTTGGAAACCGATTGTAATCCCGACATACTCAGAGAAGTTCCTCCCTGAATAAAAATCATCAACACATCTGCAGCTTTTGATACATCTGGCATATGAAGCATTGGACAAACCATTAAGTCTCTCAATGATTCCCTGAGGGCATCCTGCCCTTCCCCTTTGCCATAACCAAACAAAGTCCTTCCCGCCCGAGCGGAAAATACTTTTCTCAGATAAGAGAAATCTACATCAATCATTCCTTTCTTAAAGACCAAATTACAAATCGCTGAGATTCCTCGACTTACATTTCGACCGGCCTCTGCGAAACACTCTAAAGCGGATGCATCTTCTCCTCCCATTTGCAAAAGAGAGTCATTGGGCAGCGGAACAACAGCATTTGCATGAACCCTCAGTTCATTGAGGCACTCTTCCGCTTGGATATGTCTCGATTTTTCCCAGCTAAATGGCATTGGGGTAAAAGCAAAAACCAGGGCACCATGCTCTCTGGCAAGACGAGCGATCACGGGTGCAGCTCCACCACCAATACCTCCTCCAAGTCCAGCCAATAAAAAAACAAGATCCACACCTTCAAGATGATTGCGGATTTTATCTTTTTCTTCCTCCGCAAGCCTTTTTCCAAGGGCCACATCTCCTCCCGTACCCATGCCGCGGGTATGTCTTTTGCTGAAAGAAATTTTTTGAGATGAAAGAGATTCAGACACCGCTTTCATATCCACATCAATGATCACATTATCCACCGAATCAAAATTATCGAACCTCATCCCATCCACCAGAGAAATTCCTGCTCCCCCCACCCCTATGACTTTAGCCCTGATGCCATAAGCATTTTCAAGACTTGAAGGGTTCGTATTATCATCGAAAAATGTATCTTGGCTCATCTTGAAATTTGGGTTCTTGTTATTTGGTTTTGGGAGGTAAAAAAGATTGATACTTAAGTTAGATTCCTAGAAATCCTCCTATTTTTTTAAAAATACCTGAACTTTCTTTTGGGTTATGCTCACCAGGCAAACGATGGTCCTCCAAGCCATAATGCAACAGACCAAGAACTGTGGAATTTTCTGCTTGAGCTAATTCATTCCCCAAACCGGCAGGGAAGGTTGCCTTAGATACAGGAACACCCAAGACTTTGGAAGCGAGTTGCTCTATACCAGGTAATCGTGAAGTACCCCCGGTTAAAAGAACTCCTGCACCTAATTCTCCAGCTTGGAGTAAGGGTCCCAACTCCTTACTGATGATTTCAAAAAGTTCCACAGTTCGAACATGGATGATATCAGCTATGGCTTTGCGGGGAATTTTTCGGTCTCCAATCGTCTTGTTTCCGATAATCCACAATTCATGATCCGAGTCAGAAGAATCCGGTTGCGCCTTACCATATTCGAGTTTTAGCTCCTCCGCATAGGGTTCCAAAACTCTTAACCCCATGGACAAATCACCGGTCAGGTGATCTCCTCCAACAGGAATCACGGTGGTGAATACAATATTTCCAGCTTGGTACAAAACGATATCCGTTACCCCTGCACCAATATCAATGACCAGAACCCCAGCCCTTCTAAGGTCAGGTCCAGCAACTAAGGTCGCAGAGGCAATGGAAGAAAGGATTAGATCCTCCACATCCAAACTATATTGATGGGCGAGATCGAGGTTCATTCGGATCGCAGATTCATCTCCTTCAATCGACCAGTAGGAAACTTCCACATTTCTGCCAATCATCCCCACAGGGTCCTCTACCGGACGCCCATCCAAGCGAATAGGCATCCGTACATGATGAACATAAGATCTCCCAGGTGCAGATTGTTTTCTTTTTGCTTCCGCAGCAGCAGATTTAAGATCATCCAAAGAGACTCGCCCATCGGGAGAAGCCACATTCGCACTCCCGCGGAGCAAAGATCCTTTGAGATGAGAACCGGTTTGTGCCAGATATATCGAATCCACGGTTGTTCCTGACATTTTCTCAGCTTCTTCCAAGGCGGAGTGAACGCTGGAAGCTGTTTTACGAAAATCAACGATTTCCCCTTTCCGCATCCCTTCGTTTTTCCTTAAAGATTTCCCCACAATATTAAGAGATTTATCTTCGGAAACTTCCCCAATTAAAACTTTGGCAACCGATGTACCAATTTCCACAGCACCTATTATTTTACTCATCTTTTTATCGTGTCTCCCCTTTTAATATTCAGATTTCCATTCCCTTAGATATTGGCAAAAACTGAACGACCATGAGAAAGATCAATGGAACGGATATGGGAAGCCTGCAAAAATTTTGGTTCATCTAGTAAATAGCGAAGTCTTCTCAATTGAGAGGCATAATCTGATGGGTGGAAACGTATGCTCCCCACCCTTTTCGATTTCACAGTTATACAAGCACCAGGATCTTTTTCATTTGGACGGGTGTAAGATACAACGGTCCAATCTCTGTAGATCTCAGGGTATTCTGAACGAGCTAATTCTAACAACGGGGAAACAATGGGCATGTCTTTGAGGTTTTCGTAGCTACCATTATCTGAACTTTTCAAAATAAGAGATGAAGCAACTTTTAAGGAAGGGAGAGATTGCAAAACTGGAGATGAATACCCCGTACCTTCATAGAAGCTTCCATCTGCGGATATTAACCAGTCCTTGAAACTATCTTTTTTATCACGCAAACGAAGGACCAAGAGGGGTTCTCTTTCCTTAATCGATATTTCCAGAGTCGAAGGAAATTTCCTTTTAACAGAAGCTTCAGTAATTTGTTTTTCTTCAAGTAAGTGCTCCTGAAGTTTTTTTAGATCCACTTCAGCCAAGGAAAGATTTCTCAAAGGTCCCAACCAACTAAGAAACCATTTTTGGGATAGCACTCCATCGGATTTAAAAATGATCCGGTCCACCGGCATGGAAGGCCCAGTAAAGTCATTCTGAGCCAAAGGTCCATGGGCAGCTGAATGTGAAGATGCATATTCGACCGTAAAAATGACTAGAGTACAAAAACCCAAAACTAAAAAAATCCGGCCGACCTGCCCTAACCTCCAACGACTTACAAATCCACCAGTCGACTTCCGAACAGAGCTTTTTTTGAGATTTCGCCAGCTTGATGGCATATCCAAATCATCTTTTTTTCTCTTTCTCATAAAGCTAGGCGGCACAGGGTGTATCATCCGCGGACTGCATCTTGAATCGATCCACTGCCGGCATGACTAATTTTTTGGTTAATTGATCAAAATTATATCCTGATGAACTGGCACTCTTGGGGAGCAGACTGGTTTGTGTTAAGCCAGGCAGTGTATTGATTTCCAAAAAGTGAGCATGACCATCATCACAGATGATAAAATCAACCCTGGCAAAATCTCGGCAACCACAACTTTGGTATGCCTTTAAGGCAAACTCTTTGATTTCCACCTCCGTCTCTGAATCAATAATTGCAGGAAAGCGGTACTCGGTGGAGCCAGGTGTATATTTGCGGTCAAAATCATACACTCCACCAACCGGTATAACCTCCACTACGCCCAGTGGGTCATTGTTCAGCACCCCTATGGTAACCTCCCGACCAAAGACCCTCTTTTCAATCAACCAATTACCCGGATCAAGATTCTGCAATCTTTGAACTAATTGTTTTCTCCCAGAGGTAAGGAACAGCGAAACACTGCTTCCCTGATCGGTGGGTTTGATAATCAAATCATCGCCCAGAGTAGTTAAGACCTCATCTGCATTCAGTTCTTGTGGATGATGAAAATCAAACCCCTTAGGGATGCGAACGCCTTCTTGAGCTACTCGGCTCTTGGTCAAAGATTTGTTCATACACAATCGACTGGAAGAAGTATCACTTCCGCAATATTCAAAGCCGCCCGACTCCAGTAGCTCCTGGAGTTCACCATCCTCTCCAAATTCACCATGTATAATAGGGAAGATCACATCTGAATCAGGGGATAAAGATTCGGGTAAATTTTTATCCCTCATATCATGTAATTGAGTAGAAAAACTTTTAGACAAGGAATCAAATAATGCCTGACCCGAACGAAGAGAAACATCACGCTCAGGACCGATTCCGCCTGAAAGAATAATTATTTGGGGTTCTTTTTTCATATCTGTTTTTTAAGAAAGGTATTTACTCCATGATTGACCCAGCAGGTTGACTTCAGGTTCTAAAATAACACCTTGCGTCTCTTCTACTCTTTGCTTAACCCGTTGGATCAGTTCAACCACGTGATCGGTTGTTGCCTGACCATGGTTTACTATAAAATTCCCGTGTACTTCGGATACACCAGCGTCTCCAATCTTTTCCCCTTTTAGTCCTGCCTGTTCTATTAACCATCCAGCAGGATGCCCCTCAGGGTTTCTAAAAACGCATCCTGAACTCGATTGAGTGGGCTGAGACTTCCTTCTTTTTCGGGACATTTGCTCAATAACTTTTCGTATCTCGATGTGTTGTGCCCGTCCTTCAGCTTTTAATTTTGCACACAATGCAATCCCTTCATAAGCCTCCTTACAGTACCTGTAGCCCACTTCAAGTTCGGCTCCATCAATTTGCCTGATTTGCCCGTCGGGCAGCAGGAATTTCACCCACTCAACGAGATCAAAAATTTCCCAACCCATGGCTCCAGCATTCATACGGAGAGCACCCCCAAGAGTGCCAGGGATACCTTCCAGAAACTCAAAGCCTGTTAAGTTTTTTCCACAGGCGAACTTGCAGATTTCTTTGAGTCTGGCCCCCGCACCGACGATGATTGTATCTTCTGTCCTAAGGTCAATTCTATGCCAAAATGCTCCTCTTAACCGAATGACTAAACCACCGAAACCCTGGTCCGGAATCAGAAGATTTGAACCCCTGCCTATCATGGCCCGCTGAACCTCAAAAAATTGACAGGCCTCCACCAATACCCGCAAGTCTTCAATATTTGCAGGCTCCGCATACCATTTGGTGGATCCCCCTACTCCCATCGTAGTCATGGAACCGATAGGTTTGTCTTTCAGTAAGATGGTTTGGGGAGAAATCCTCCCCTGAAGAAAGGTTCCGAATGCATCCAGCTTTTTCCCTCCTGTTACACTCCATGATGCAAATGCATGTGCCCACTTGTTTATAGTTCCAGCCCCCAAGAAAATAATCTGATCTTTTTCCCTAGCTGAAGGTTTATAGAGCTGATTCTTTAACTCAGTAAAATTTTTAAAAACATGAGTTGTCTCTCTAAGCCTTGGAGGAAGATAACCCGATATGGCCTCCACGGCACCTGACTGGTCAAACTTTTCAAAGGCTCCATAAGTGGGAAGCAAATAAAGCTCATCCGATCGTGCCAACTCTTCGGCAAAGGAAGGAGCCAGGGCTTTGGTTCGGGTGTATCTATGGGGTTGAAAGACCACTTTCATCATATGATCTGGGAACTGTTCTTCCCTTTGATTGAGCAGACTTGCAATTTCAGTTGGATGATGAGCGTAATCCTCAACCACCATTCGATCTTTTGATTCAAATAGGGTGTGTTGCCTTCTTTCCATACCTGGAAACTTATCCAAAATTTTTCCTGTCACAGATAAGCCCAGCATTTTTGCAGCTAGTTTGACTGCACGATCATTAGCTTTCAGAAAATCGGACGGTTTCTTTAATCCCTTAAAGAAAACAACTTCCTTTCCGGTTATCTTTTGGGTTATGGATTTAAGGGTACTTGAATCGGAGCAAACAACCGTATTTTTTGTTCTTAAAAATAAATCTTTTAAGGTATCAGAAAACGAAGTCTGATTTTGGTACTGATCAACATGATCCCAGTCACAGTTCAAACAAATGGTCATCCAGGGAGAAAAAGCTTCGATGGAGCCATCACTTTCATCTACTTCCAAAACGGCCCACTTTGACTTGGAATAGAAACCGGCAGGCATAAAGAATTTTTGGAATTGTGCACCCACTATGTGAGAAGCCTCAAATTTAGATTCACGAAGCACCCAGGCTAAACGACCCGAAACACTGGTTTTTCCGTGGCTTCCCACCACTGCAATAACTCGATGCCTCGCGAATAACTTGGCCAGGAAATCTCCCCTCCTGTATGTGGGTATCTCGGAATTTTTAAATTGAAGTAAAAATTCGTTATCTTTTTGGATGGCCGAAGAGTGGACGATACAATCCGGCACTTTAATGGGGTTTAATTCGTCCAATACATGAACCCCCTGCTCCTTCAGATAACTTTTTCCAGGCTCGGTAAAACAATCATCGTAAGCTTCAACCCGCACTCCAGCTCCACGCAGATAAAGAGCAAGGGGTGCCATGCCCATACCCCCAGCTCCTAGCAGTAAAACTTTTTTAGGCCTTTTCATAAGCTAAGCTCTAAAAGGTTACCCGATAACTGGGCATCCCTCTTGGGTCTCAATGCACTGAGAATATCTTTAGCTAATTTCTGGGATACATCTTCTAGATCAAGGGAATATAGATTTCTTCTTAGGACAGCCCGAAATTCTTCATTAAACATCACTTCCCTAACTTCCAAAAGAAGCTTATCATTCATATCTTGCTCCAAGCATACAACCCCTCCTCCTTTTGCTTCCAAATAATTGGCATTGGCGAGTTGATGCTGATCTGCGGCATAGGGATAAGGGACAAGAATGGACGGAACCCGACAACGAACAATTTCAGCAATGGAACCGGCACCCGCACGAGAAATAACCAGATTTGCAGCGGACATTAGAATATGCATCTGATCACTAAAAGGAACGAACCGGCTGACGATCTTTTCACCACCCATGCCATCTAATTGAATCGTTCCGGCATTTTGTTCCTGCATTCCGGTTAGGCAATAAACGGAAATTCCATCCTCAGCTAAATCCGCTAAATTATTTTTGACCCATTTATTTAGAGATGCAGCTCCTTGGCTTCCTCCCAGGACAACCAGTAGTTTAGCACTCATGGAGACTCCCAGACATTTCCTCGCCCGCTCCATCGGAATTCTTCTAAAATCAGCACGCAAGGGATACCCTGAAGGGATCACTTTCTCTGTGGGTACACCAGGTAATGAGACACCCAAAGGAAGATAAACCCGTGCGGATCGATTCGCCAAAAAACGAACGGCCTTACCCACCACCCGATTGGCTTCGTGAATAAAAAAGGGTATTCTAGTGATACGAGCGGCTAAAGCCGGTCCGAAGCTTGAATATCCCCCAAAGCCAATGAGTGCATCGGCATCCACTTTACGGAAAAAAGACCGTGCACTCAAAAAAGATGAAATAAACCCTTTAAAAAATTTCAATAAACCCAAAGGAGTTTTAATCAACGGGGCACCCGGCATAGGTACAAAAGTTAAATCGGGGTATTTAGATGCCAGCCTTGAATCGACTTGTTTCTGGCTTATGAATAGCCATGTCGGGCACCCGAGTTCCTCAAGACTTTGCGCAAGTGCAATCCCTGGAGTTAAATGCCCCCCAGTTCCCCCGCAAGCTATAACAATATTTTTCAAAGTTCTCTCGGGTTGATTGGGGATGGGCTATCCTTCCTTCTCATCACATTGATAATAAGACCCACAAAAATAAAGGTAACGACCAGGTTAGAACCTCCGTAACTTATAAAAGGCAAGGACATACCCTTGGTGGGCAAGCACCCAGTTACCACACCCATGTTGATGATTGCTTGCAAAACCACAAAAAGTAAAGATCCCATCGCAAGCAAATATTCATGAAGGCGGGAGACCTGTCTTAATTTGACCCCCACGCTGAAAAACAAAATAAAAAAAGCGATTAAAATAAAGAAGGTAGCGATTAGTCCTAATTCTTCCCCAATCACGGGAAATATAAAATCTGTATGAGCCTCTGGTAAAAAATACATTTGCTGACGGCCCATCCCAAGACCAACCCCCTCGACACCCCCTACCCCGAAGGCAAGCATGCCCTGCCACAACTGATAGGCACTGTCATTCGCATTAGCTTCGACATCCAAGAACGAGGTTACGCGTCTAATTCTAACTGGATCAAAATATACCAAAATGGAAAAAACGGAGACCGCCAGACCGGCAACAGGCATTAACCACTTTAAACCCACACCCGCCTGAAACATCAGGATTGCACCCACAGCACCGCATAAAAAGCATGTGCCAAAATCTGGCTGCAAGATGATTAACCCGCATACTGAACCAATCAGCAAGGAAGGAACAATAAAGCCCTTAACCAAGGAGCCTATCATTCGTTGCTCTTCGGAAAAATATTTAGCCAGCAGTAAAACCATTCCGATCTTTGCAAATTCGGATGGCTGGATTCGTAAAGATCCTAGGCCAATCCACCTTTGGGCACCATTCACTTTTACACCGACACCAGGGAGCAGTGTAAGGACAAGACCGAAGAGACATAAACCAAAAATGAGAATAGTTCGGTTGCGCAACCAATCCAAATTTACAATCGCAGCATAGCCACCCACTAAAAGAGAAACCGCCACCCAAACAATTTGCTTAAAGAGAAGATCCTGGGCTCCACGAACCGCACCGGCACTAAAGAGCATGACCAGGCCCATCATCGTTAGACCTAGTGATACCGTGACCACATAAGCGGTCACCCAATTGGCAGTCTTATTAGCCGTTACTGTCCCTGCCAATCGAACCTCCCATTCTCACCACACACATTTTTGATTTATTAAGGAGCGTCTATAATTGGACGATCCGCACTTGAAGAGTCATTAAAGAAATCCTGCAAAGACCCACCTGGATCCGCTGGCACCGATTCAATTTCATTATCCACACTCGCAGGGCTTGGCACATCTACATTAACAGGCGAAGCCTGAGAGACAATCAGAGGTTGCCCAGCACGTACTAAGCTTGGGTTTGTCAATCCGTTCCACTCCATGATTTGAGTGACAGACACCCCATAAATAGAAGCTATACGGGATAGATTCTCACCTTTTTTAACGGTATGAGTTGTAGCACCAGCAGGCACAGTAGTGGAACGGCTTTGGACAGAGGGAGGATTTGAGATGGAAAGATATTCGCTCCCTTGAGGAATAGACAAAGACTGGCCTGTTCTTATGATGGAAGACATCGACAGTCCGTTGAATTTTAATAACTCGGAGAGCCGAACTCCATGCTTTCTCGCTATCCCAGAAAGAGTGTCGCCTTTTAATACCGTGTAGGAACTGCCTCCGCCTGTGGTGGCTGGAATCGACTCTGCCTGGGGAACGGTGTCGGTGGAGACGGCATTCAATTGCCCGCCAGGAATCATGATCTCCTGACCGATGGATAACCGGCCACTTTTATCCAGGTTGGGGTTGGCTTGCAACAAGTCCGCTAAAGACACATTGTTTTTTCTGGCAATTCCCCAAAGTGTATCACCACGTACAACCTTGTAGATACCTAAGTCCGTCGGAGCCAAGTCAATCACTTGCCCGGGGCTATCCCGAGGAACGATGATTGCCGGGGATGAAGGTTTGCCCACAGGTGAATCCACCGGAACAATAAGCTCTCCAGGTGATGGTCTTTGGGGAGACGAAAATTCATCGATCTTTTGTTCATTCGAAACCGAAGCTTCTTCATCAGTCTCCTCCTTTAATGCCTCATTAAAAGATTGTTCCGTAGTCGAATCCTCTGGAGCAACTTCTTGATCGGGCGTGACATTTTTCTTTCCTCCTGTTGTTTGACAACTTGGTTGAAACATAACGAGAAGGATGACTCCCACATGGAGTGAAAGTACAATACCGAATACTTTGGATAATTTCATTTTTCTTGGTGGCTAGCTTGCAAATTAAATTAAATTTATTTCGTAGTCGCTTGTGATGCTATCTTCAAATCGAAAACAAGCGAATTAAACGAATTCCCTCGATCAGAATAATTTTTAAACATATCAAAACTGGCAAATCCCGGACTAAAAAGAATATGAGATAATTTCTGGGCATTTTCAAAAGCCCGAAAAACAGC
>JAYPAW010000011.1:0-14842 GCA_038123915.1 Opitutales bacterium | reverse complement strand
TCAAACCAAGACATCTACTCGACCAATACGAAAAGTTCTGCCATGATCGCGACTCAAATCCTTTCTTTTACTCTCTTTTACTTCAAAATTTTATAAAACTATGGAAAATGTCATTATCTTAGGAACTGGATGTGCCGGTTTTACAGCGGGTATCTACACTGCACGGGCAAACCTCAACCCCTTGATCCTTGAAGGGAAGCAGCCAGGGGGGCAATTAACCACAACTTCTGAAGTTGAAAATTTTCCCGGATTTCCCGAGGGCGTGGATGGGTACGATTTGATGGCAAACCTGCGCAAGCAGGCGACCAAATTTGGGGCCCGGGTAGAAAATGCATTCATTGACCGAGTCGATTTTTCCGGGGATGTAAAAACCCTTTATTCAGGAGATAAATCATACCAGGCTAAAGTGGTTATTATAGCAACCGGAGCAGCACCCCGTTTACTTGGGGTACCTGGTGAGCAGGAGATGTACGGAGGTAAAGGAGTCACGACCTGTGCCACCTGTGACGGTGCCTTTTACCGGGATATGGATGTGGTCGTCGTGGGCGGAGGAGACTCCGCCTGTGAAGAAGCTCTCTTTCTTACCCGCTTTTGTTCAAAAGTTACCCTGGTTCACCGAAGAGATGAATTGCGTGCCTCCAAAATTATGGCGGAACGCACCTTGGCTCATGAAAAAATTAATGCGGTTTGGGATTCTGCGGTGGAAGAAATTTTGCCCGGCGAAGATGGTAAAGTACGGGCGGTTCAAACCAAAAACCTGAAAACGGGCGAGACCAGTGAAATCTCCTGCAAGGGGGTATTCATTGCCATTGGTCATTTGCCCAACACGCAGCCATTCGAAGGAATTCTCGACTTGGACAGCAACGGGTACCTTGTACCCTCCGCTGGAAGCATGGTAAAAACCAAGGTACCTGGCGTTTTTGTGGCCGGAGATTGTGCGGATCATGTCTACAGGCAAGCGATCACGGCTGCGGGGATGGGCTGTCAATCTGCGATCGAAGCCGAACGCTGGCTCGCAGAAAGCGACTAGTGCGTACGGTTTAAAGCCGGCCAAAAGGGTATGAGGGAGCAGGGTGCAAGTGTTGCAACTTACCTGACTCTTTCAGCCGAAAAATACCCCCACATGCCTGCCCTTGTATGTGGGGCCAAAGTTCCCTCTTTTAGCCCTCTCTCTTTTTCTCAACTGGATCAATTGGTTGATCAAGCCAGCAAAGAGCTCCTTCTATCGAAAATAAAAAGTGGGGACAAAGCCCTGCTCTTTGTAAACCCTGGCCCTGGGCTGATCATCTGGGCATTCGCACTCTTTCGAATCGGTGCTATTCCTGTGGTAATCGATCCAGGCATGGGGATCCGATCCTTTCTTTCATGCATTCAAAGGACTCAGCCCGAGGCAATGGTTGGAATATCCAAAGCTTTTTGGATAAGCCGCCTTTTGCCTCGCTCATTTAAATCCGTCCGCAAGCGATACTTGGTTCGTCCAGGTCAATATGGTCGAACCTCTGGAGATAAAATGAGTCAGGACGAGAAGCCAGTGGATCCGGATGCACTAGCCGCCATTGTGTTTACATCCGGATCAACCGGTGCACCCAAAGGGGTACGGTATTTACACCGGACATTCGATACCCAAATCCAGGCTCTCAAAAATACCTTTGGAATGATGCCGGGAGAGATAGATCTTACCACGCTGCCCATTTTTGGGCTTTTCAACCCGGCACTTGGAATCACCTCGGTTTTGCCGGAAATCAACCCAAGAAAACCAGCATCCGCAAACCCAGAAAAATTGGTTCATGCCCTGACCCATCACAAAATAACCACTGCCTTTGCCTCCCCCGTGATCGGTAAAAAGATTGTTTATGCCTCCACAAAAAATGGAAATTCCTTCCCGGATATCAAACGATTCTTTTTGGCAGGTGCTCCCATTTCCCCAGACTTAGCCCAAGGTCTGCAGCAGGTCTTACCAAATGGAGAAGTGATTGTTCCTTATGGTGCGACCGAAGCACTCCCCATTTCTTCGACAAATGCATCCCATATTCGAAACGCAAAAGAATCTATCCTCGCTGGAGAGGGCTCGCTGATTGGGTCCCCTCTTCCTGAAGTCAAGGTACGCATTCTTCCTTCGGTTCAATCTCCCCTGCCGGATTACGAGCAGGGCAACCCTGGATTACCCGATGGGCAGGTTGGGGAAATTTGTGTCTCGGGCGGTATGGTCTCTGCCGGTTACGACCGGATGCCTGGTGCCACTTGTGATGCCAGGTTTAAGATTGGAGAAGATTCCTATCACCGCATGGGTGATTTAGGGTACTTCGATCCAGCCGGGCAATTACGCTTTTTAGGAAGAAAGGCTGAATGTATCCACACCTCAAACGGACCGATCGAAACAGAACGATGTGAGCCTTTTATTAACCAGCTCCCCTATGTTCAAAAATGCGCATTGATTGGGCTTGGGGACTCTCCCAACCAGCAACCATGCCTGGTGATTGAACCCGTGCGGGAAAAGATGAGAGAACACGGAGAAGCCTACTTACGCAAAGAGATTCTTGAGACATGTAAGAAACGGTTTCCAGACTTTTCAATTGAGCGGGTCTTTTTTGAAAAACGCCTTCCGGTCGATGCTCGCCATAATGCCAAAATTCACCGGCTCTCTCTGGGAAGAAAATGGAGCCAGCTCATCTCCCGGAAACCAGACCTCGGAAAGATAAAATGAAAATTTTAGTCACCGGCGGTTTGGGTTTTATTGGATTTCGACTGGTTCAAAATCTGATCGATCAGGGCCACGAGGTTCATGCCCTGGGAAGAACCCAAAAACCTCCCAAAGCAAAAGAAATTCACGGCCTCCATTACCACCCTCACGATTTATCCACTTCGGTTTTATCGGCCGACTGGTTTCAGGGAACTGATACTGTTTTTCATGTGGCCGCCAAAGCTGGTATGGGTGGAAATTTTACAGAATATTTACAGGCTAATCTGGTATCCACAGAAAAGCTCCTAGTGGCTGCAAAACAAGCGAAGGTAAAAAGGTTTATCTATACCAGCACACCCAGTGTGGTTTTTTCCAAACACCCAATCTGCAACGGCACAGAATCGCTGCCCTACTCCACCGAAAACTTTTCTCCCTATGCCACCACCAAAGCTTTGGCGGAAAAAGCTGTGCTCACTGCAGATAACAAATCAGGTATGCGAACGATCGCCTTACGGCCCCATTTAGTCTGGGGAGCAGGCGATCCACATTTGCTGCCCAGGGTGGTGGCTCGTCATCAGGCAGGAAAATTTAAAATTGTGGGGAATGGAAAAAACAAAGTGGATCTGACCCATGTGGATAATGTGGTGCATGCCCATCTTTGTGCCTTTGAGTCGATGAAAGTGAATGCATCGCTAGGCGGAAAAGCCTATTTCATTGGGCAGAATGAACCTGTCTTTCTTTGGGAATGGTTGAATCATATTTTTACGGAATTGGGTCTTCCGATTCTCGAAAAGGCTGTGCCTTTTAAAACCGCTTATCACCTGGGCTCTATTATCGAAAAACTATGGGGTGCTCTTCGGATAAAAAGCGACCCGCCCATGACCCGTTTTGTGGCCTGCCAGCTTGCTCAGGATCATTGGTTTTCATCGGAAGCCGCTCAAAAGGATTTAGGCTACCAGCCCATACTCTCTATGGATCAGGCTCTTGAAAAAACCTTACCTTGGTTAAAGAGCCTGTAAGCCGTCAGTTCTCCCGGGAACGGTTCCATTCATACAACAAGCAAGCAACACTTACATTTAAATTCAAGGAACTGGCGGAGCCTTTCATCGGGATCTTGATCCACTGCAAATCCTGGTCTTTCCAGAACTCTCCCAAACCATATTTTTCACTCCCAAAGATGAAGGCTGCAGGTGCGGGCATACTGGTTTCTCCCAAGTGATGAGTGGTATGCGAACTGGTTGCCCATATCGAACGGTTGGAATTTTTTAACCAGGCAAGCACTTCATCCTTTGTTCCCTTTGCCACTGGCAATGAACCGATTAATCCCCGGGAAGAACGAACCACATTGGGGTTAAAAAAGTCTACCGCAGGTTCAGATAGAATTACCCCGGTTCCTCCAAAAGCCTCCACACTGCGCAGGATTGCACCCAGGTTTCCAGGCTTTTCAACTTCATCCAAAACCACAACCGGTCCGGCATCTGGAAACTCAATTTTTTCGAGCCCAATATCCCAGGTGCTGACCACACCGATCCATCCATATTCGGAAGAACAGTAGGATGCTTTTGCGAAAGCAGTGGGTGAAACTTTTATGGTTTGGATTCCGGCATTTTTAAACTCCAGGATTTCATTCTTTTCCTCGGTTTCATCAACCTCTCGCAAGGAATAGTAAATTTCATTGATCTTTCTCCCTGCTGTTAACAAACACTGGAGTTCGTTTTTTCCTTCGACAAAAAACATTCCACGCTCTTTTCGCCGCCGTGGAGATTCCCGTAGCTTGACCAACTCCTTAATCCGGGAATTGGCTGGACTGTCTATGAACAAATTCATCTCCTCTTAAAAAAAGGGTTTTGCCGATTGAGGGCGAGCCCGTTACGAACCATGAGCATATGAATCGCGAACCGAAAGGCTTTGTTGCCCAGCCCTACCCTTACCACCATGAGCTTGAACTGCTTATTTCCGACATCACCAACCTGGGCGTGGGAATCGGTCGAGACAACGGATGGGTCATCCAGGTGCCCTTTTGCTGGCCTGGCGAGAAAGTGAGGGTTAGGATTTTTCGTAACCATAGCAACTATTCCCAGGCGGACTTGGTCGAAGTAATCACCCCATCCAGCGACAGAATTGAACCCCTTTGCAAACTTCATGGCACTTGTGGGGGTTGCCAATACCAGGGCTCCCGTTACGAAGCACAGCTTCAATGGAAGCTCCAGCAGGTGGAAAATTCGCTTGTACGACTGGGCAAGATTTCTGTGCCGGTCAGCCCCGTGATCCCCTCTCCCAAACCATTTGGATATCGCTCCAAACTTACCCCCCATTATCAGGGAGGCAGACAGGGCGAAGACCTCACCATCGGCTTCTTAAAAAATGGTTCGAGAAGAGCACTGGTTGATGTATCCCAATGCCCCATTGCCACAGATGAGATTAATCAAGCTCTACCGGTTGCCCGGGAAGAACTCAGGACCGCACCAAAAAAGAAAAAAGGCGGAACCCTTCTGCTTCGCCATGTACTGGAAGGCGTGGTTACAGACCATAAGCAACTGGTCAGTGAAAAAGTCGGAGACCTCACCTTTCATTTTAAAGCTGGTGAATTCTTTCAAAATAATCCCTTTATTCTTCCACAATTAGTTGAGTATGTGGTGGCCCAAGCGAATG
Organism: Opitutales bacterium; assembly: GCA_038123915.1. Taxonomy (GTDB): domain Bacteria; phylum Verrucomicrobiota; class Verrucomicrobiia; order Opitutales; family Seribacteraceae; genus Chordibacter. The sequence goes on along the minus strand of JAYPAW010000011.1, from coordinate 9,510 downwards.
CAGAAGAGAATAACCTGCTTGTCGATGCCTATTGTGGAGGGGGACTTTTTGGGCTCAGTGCTGCATCCAGATTTAAACAGGTTGTGGGCATTGAAATTAGCCGGGAAGGCTTTGAGGGGGCTCGTACCAATGCACGAATCAACCGGATTGAAAATGCCCAGTTCTTTTTAGGGGATGCCACATCCATTTTTCAGGAAGTCCAGGAATATTCGGGCTCTGCCGCCTTGATCATTGATCCACCGAGGCGTGGATGCGATCCAGACTTCCTCAAACAGGCAATCGCTTTTTCGCCGACGAGAATTGTTTATGTCTCCTGTGAGCCCGCCACCCAGGCACGGGATGCACAGGTTCTAATTGAGGCTGGATACCGGGCTGTTTCCGCCCAACCCTTTGACCTTTTTCCGCAGACCAGACATGTGGAAAATGTCCTGACCCTGGTGCGCTAAATCGCCGGAGTTGTCTTACGGTCTCGGGTCCACGCCAATGAAGTGTAAAGCTCGGCCCACTCTTTTCTTTGGCCTTCCAAATCTTCGGGCCATTCCGTGCTCGCAACATCCTCCTCCAAGTCTGACGCGATCAGGCTAAGAAACCTCTTTTCCAGGTTTGAGTGATCCAAGCCTGGCCAACTTCCCAAGTCCAAGGTTCCCTGAAGCAGAACGCCCTGCCTGGTCCGTTTCATAGCAGCACCACCAAGTTTTTTGGTGCAATCCAAATCCATTAAATCCCTTCCCACCGGCTCATTAAAACAATCTCCAGGGATTCCTGCTTTTGATTTTTCGGGACAAGGCATGAGGTTGTTCAGGATACCCTGCTCCGAGAGGGCTTCTCCCCATCTGCGGTGAACCTGTGCGTAAAAATCCATCGGTGCCATTTCTGCACCCTTGCTACCCCGGGGCACAATCAGGCAATAAGTCAGGTCCTTCCCATGACGAACAATTCCTCCGCCAGTCGGTCGGCGGGTCAGGGAAGATAGGCTCAGTCCAGTTTCCTGCTCTACCCAGTCTGCTTTTTGTCCATATCCAAAAGTAACCTGCGGCACCAACCAACCATAACGGCGAAAAACTGGCCCCTGCCATTGTTCAACCCTATTCAGCAACCACATATCCGTAGCCATATTTTCAGGGCCGGTTTCTTTACGAAAAGAAAAGTGAAATAGACTCATTTAAAACCTCGGGGTGTAGCATGTAGGATCATCCACATTTTCCCGATACCACGAATAAAGGCTGGCCGGCAAATGCATCTCATCCAATTGTTGCTCCAGGGTGTAAGGCTGGGTTTTGACCTTGCTTACCAATGGAGCTAATTCGAAAGTTAAGCGAGCAGGTCTTTCTCCTATTGCAGCTTCAGCTTCTTTGAGTGAAGCGGCATGCAGTTGTTTTTTATTCAGGCCAAACTTTTGCAAAATCCGCTTTCCCAACTCGTAACGGGTTACCACTTCGGATCCACACCAGTGAAACAGACCATTCAAATTGGGCCGCTCCACTAGTTCAACCAGCAACTGAGCCACATTCTCTGCAGAACTGGTTTGCCGGTACTCATCGGTAAAAAGATTGGGGGTCTGCCCCTGGGCTAAAGCGTTCAAGATTCTCTCGTGTGGGCTACGATCTCCTCTTGGGCTGTTTCCATTGAGCAGGGTGATTCGTAAAACGACCAGGTTCTGATCCGTTACTTTTAAAACCTGCTTCTCCGCCTCCAACTTTTGCTTTCCATACTCACTCAACGGATTGGTCTGATCGGTGGACCGATAAGGGGAACCCGTGCCATCAAAGACCATATCCGTTGAGATATGGATGTGTCTTGCCCCTAGATGGGATGATACTTCCGCCAACTTTCTAGCGGTTTCCACATTGATTAGATGGGCATAGGCAGGGTCCTGATCCACCTGATCAGGCGATGACACCGCCGCACAATTAATCAGGGCGTCCGGCCACTGATCAAAGAGCTCACGAATCACCGGATCAAACTCATGCAAGGGTAATGGACAAGTGACATATCTTCCTTTGGGATCAGTCCATGGACGGTTCGAATAAGCGAGCAACTTGTGCCCCCGGGCCAAAACCTCCTGGCAAACGGAGTGTCCCAATAGACCGGTTGCACCCATTACTGCTATCTTCATTCTTCGCAGGATAATTCATTCTACAAAAGTCTCAATACGCGATGCAGCTTAGAGGAAAGAATTGCACCGTTTCCTTGCTTGCACCCCTAGATTGGGAAAGATATTGTAGATTCTTTAATGAATTTATCCCAACTTGCGAATGATCGCATCCTAGACCAACCAGTCTACGAACCCGGAAAACCGATCGAAGAGGTAGCCAAAGAATTTGGCCTGCCTTTGGAACAAATTTGTAAGCTTGCATCCAATGAAAACCCCTGGGGAGCCTCTGAATTAGCCAGGCAAGCCGCTGTTCAGGCGTTGGATAAAGTACACCTCTACCCAGACGGATCTGCTCATGCATTAACCAATCGTTTGGCCAGCCTGCACACCCTTGATCCCTCCCAATTTGTATTGGGAAATGGTTCCAACGAGATCATCGAATTGCTCGGCCATGTCTTTCTGGAGCCTGGAGATGAGCTTGTTTGTGGAGAATTTGCTTTTGTGGTGTATAAACTGGTTGCCCTGCTCATGGGGGCAAAACCAGTCGAGGTACCAATGCCCGGACTCGCTCATGACCTAGACCAAATGAGGGATGCGATTACCGAGCGAACCAAGCTTGTGTTTCTGCCCAGCCCCAACAACCCAACCGGCACTGCCAACACCGAAGAGGAAATTTTTACATTTGTGCGGTCGCTTCCCGGGCATGTTATCTTCTGCTTTGATGAGGCATACGCGGAATACCTCGACAACCCACCTGACCTTCGCCCACTGATTGAAGAAGGCAGGAAAGTGATTTGCCTGCGCACCTTTTCAAAAATCCATGGCCTGGCTGCTTTGCGAATTGGCTACGGGTACAGCTCCCCAGAAATGATCTCTTTGCTCCAAAGAGCACGCCAACCCTTCAATGTAAATTCAGTGGCACAGGCGGCTGCCATAGGTTCCCTAGAAGATTCTGCCTGGGTAACCCAGTGTAAAAAAAGGAACCGGGATGGGCTGGAACAACTTGCTCAAGGTTTGCAAGCCCTCGGGATTGAATATGTGCCCAGCCATGCAAATTTTATTCTCTCTAAACCCGGCAATGGCCGATCGTTATTTTTAGAACTCCAAAAACAAGGAATCATTACCCGGGCCCTTGGCCCACTTCTTTCCGACTATTTAAGAATATCCGTTGGAACAGAGGAAGAAAATACCCGCCTCCTAACTGCACTTGAAAAAGCATGTTCAGTTTATGGGGCGAAATTATGACCACGCTCCATATCCCCCCCACCTTTTCTTTCACGCTTTTAATCCTCTGGGTATTTTGTCTGGTTACTGGATTATACCTTGGGGTCTTTCGATCGATGATCGACCGTATCCGTGCTGGTATATCCACTCCTCCCGGAGAGGGCTCGAAATCAGGTAAATTTTTGGACTTTATCTTGCGCGAACCCAACCATGCCCGTCCCCTGCATGTCGAATCCGCGTTGCTCTCTGCCGCCCAGTTATTTTTTGGATTCTTTTATTTATTCACCGCTTGGTTTCCCGCTCCCTCTTTTTTCAGTTTCCTGCTCTGCTTTGCCCTATCCTTTTTTACGGAACGCTTATTTTCCGGGGCAATCCCCCGAATACTCGCCTCTTCGTCAAGAGCTGCCATGCACTTGGCTGTGGGTTATTCCTTTACCTTATTTGCGAGGTTGGTTTCCTGGCCTTTTTCATTGGTTCTTCTTTGGCTGGAGGCACGGTTTTCTGAAAATAATCCATACGGCGAAGAAGGCAGTCCCGAAGAAAATGAAGTGGCTGATCATATACGTACGCTTTCCCGGGAGGGCTCCAATCTGGACCCCGATATTGCTGAAATTGTGGGGAATACCCTGGAGATGGGTCAATTAAAAGTTCAGGATATCATGGTTTCCCGCAAACAAGTGCAAATCCTCGATGTGGAGGATGGGCTGGAAAGAAACCTTGAGATCGCCAGGTCGTGCGGGCATACACGCTTACCCCTTTGTGAAGGTGATCTCGATCACTGTCTTGGGATTATCCATGTGAAATATGCATTTCGGTTGCTTGGCAATGATCCTGAAAATCTTTCCCTTCGATCCATCACCAAAGCCCCTGCCCGGGTCTCTGCAGAGGACCCCCTCCCCCTTGCCCTCCGCAAGATGATGAAATGGAAGGTGCATATGGCCTTGGTCGGAGATGAATTTGGGGGCGTGGATGGGGTGATCACCCTGGAAGATATCCTGGAAGAAGTGGTTGGAGAGATTCAGGATGAATTTGATGCCGACGAAAAAGATATCGAGCAAGTGAAGAAAGATCACTGGAAAATATCCGGGCTTACTCCCCTACACGAACTCCCTGAAGAGATGGGGATTGATGAGGAAGAAGAGGAAGTAGCAAGTTTCGGTGGGTTAATCACTCAGGAATTTGGAAAGATTCCAGAGCCCTACGAAACCCTAAAGTTGGGCAACCTCGATGTCACTATCCTCGAAGCCGATGAAACCAGTGTTGGGTTGGCAGAAGTTCGGTTAATCCGAACAGATGAAGAAGAAAAGGAATCAGCAGAAGGCTGATCTCTTTGGCTGAAAAACACTTAGTCCCGCGGAAAAAGAATCATTTTTTGCCCCAGGCTAATCCCTTCGATGCGGGTTCCCCACTCTAGTCTACCCGCCCATGTGGTTGCGGGTTCCTGCCCCATACAGTCAGCAATTTTTGCATGAACGCCCGGCATCACCGGTGCGAGCAGTTCATTGGCCAGGCGTAAGCCTTCTAGCATAGTAGCCAAGCTTGTGGCTAAAGTCTTTTTATCTTCCTCCTTGTCTGACTTGGCCAATTTCCAGGGTGCTCTCTCATCTGCATATTTATTAATGGCCCTCACAAACCCAATGGCTTCCTCCAGTGCCAGATGAAACTGAAAGGAATCATACCATTCCAAAACCTTAGCAGAGACTTCAACCCATTTAGACTGCAGTCCTTTCTCCAAATCTTCTGACAATTCCTGGGTAGGAGCAATGCCATCAAAATATTGGTGGCACATATGAACCAATCGACTGACCAGGTTTCCGAGATCATTTCCAAGCTCTCCTTTGTAACGGGAGGAAAACCGTTCCAACGAAAATTCTGCATCCTGACCCACCGTCATTTCCCGCATCACAAAAAATCGGAAGGCATCGGCCCCATATTGGTCTGCCAATGCCAAGGGGCTGACCGTTTCTCCAGTGCTTTTCGACATCTTTGCCCCGGAAGTCGTCCACCACCCGTGAGCCAAAATCTGTTTGGGCAAGGCAAGATTACAAGCCTGGAGCATGATTGGCCAGTAAACCGCATGCGGGGGTGCCAGGATATCCTTACCAATTACATGCACATCGGCTGGCCAGTATTCCGAGAAATCTTCCTCCCCATACCGGGCTGCACTGACATAATTAACCAAAGCATCAAACCAGACATAAGTCACATACTGCGGATCAAAAGGGAGGGGAATCCCCCAGGATAACCGTTCAACAGGGCGGGATATACAGAGGTCATTTAAGGGCTCTTTTAGAAATTCCAAAACCTGCGATTTTCTAAATTCAGGATGAATAAACCCGTCCGTTTGGTTTATATGATCGATCAGCCAATCCTGATACTTGCTCAATTTGAAAAAATAATTTTTTTCAGTGATCCGGGTCACCTCACCAAAAATTTCAGGCCATTCTCCATCAACCTTATCCTTTTCCTGAAGAAATTGTTCGGCCCGGGTCGAGTAAAATCCCTCGTACTCTGCCTGGTAAATATCACCTGCATCAAACAACTTTTGCAGGAGCTCAGTAACCACCTTTTTATGCCGGTCTTCCGTCGTCCGAATGTAGTCGTCATGAGAAATATCCAACTTGATAAGCACTTCTTTGAATTCGTCCGCAATCCGGTCACACCTTTGCTGTGGCTCAATGCCCTCTGCATCTGCACCTTGCTGTACCTTTTGCCCATGCTCATCCAAACCCGTAACAAAACGAGCCGGCACCCCATTGAGTCGCTTTGTGCGGGCAATAACATCTGCCAGGATTTTTTCATAAGCATGGCCCAGATGCGGAGAGCCATTGGCATAATCAATCGCAGTGGTGATATAAAAGTTTTTCATTTTCAAATCTTCTATATCACCAATGAACCAAAGAACCAACCTATTCCCTCTTTCCGTGGTTGACTTGGTCCAAACATACCCATTTTATTTGCTCATCAGCACGATGTCGTTCTGATCGGGCAACTAACCAGTTCCCCACCCACCCAAACTCTTTTCAGTATACGAATATACTGAACAAACCCTCTCTCTCAGTATGAGTGAAAATGAACAGACTGAGTCTGATACCCTTCAGGTAGAAGGAATATTGGACATCCTCGAGAATAAGTCCGGTGTATTGCTGGATCCCGCACGCGGAGGCAAGACCACGCCCAACGATCCTTTCCTGCCCAAGGAGCTCATCCGTAGGTTCAAGTTAAAAAAAGGATCTGTAATCAAGGCAGACGGGATTAAACATGCAAACCGCCCCAGCCCAAAAGTTCGCTTTATCCACTCGGTGGATGGCTTATCACTTGCCGACCGAAAAGCCCTCTTCCGTTTTGATCAGCTAACCACGATTCAGCCCAGGGAAAAACTGAATTTGGAGTGTAAAGATGGCAGGATGACCACCAGGGTGCTCGATCTTTTCTGCCCCATTGGCAAGGGGCAGCGCAGCTTGATTGTCGCCCCCCCCCGTGCGGGCAAGACCACCATTTTGCACGATATCGCCAAAGGGATTGAGGAAAACCACCCGGATTGTCATCTTATGGTTCTCCTGGTCGATGAACGGCCCGAGGAAGTCACCGATTTTAGACGCACCGTTCCTGCCGAAATTTTTGCCTCCTCCAACGATGAGGAAGTCAAAAGTCACCTTCGCATGGCCGAGCTCGCCATCGAGCGGGCCAAGCGTTTGGTGGAAAATAAAAAAGATGTGATTTTACTGATGGATTCCATCACCCGCTTATCCCGGGCCTACAATGCAGCTTCAGGAAAAAGTGGAAGAACCATGACCGGTGGTCTCGATGTACGGGCTCTCGAAAAACCCAGGCAAATCTTTTCCTCTGCCCGAAATTCCGAGGAGGCCGGATCCCTCACCATTGTGGCCACTGCCCTGGTTGAAACAGGTTCCAAAATGGACGAGTTAATCTTTCAGGAATTCAAAGGCACAGGAAACAGTGAAATTGTACTCGATCGTAAGATTGCGGAGCTTCGCCTCTGGCCTGCCTTAAACCTTGCATCTTCTGGCACCCGAAAAGAAGAAGATTTGCTCGACCCAAAGGTTTTAGAAAAAACTTCCTTTCTCCGGCGGGCTATGTCTCCAATGAAAGTGATCGATGCCACCGAGACCCTGCTTGAGCGAATGACCAAAACAAAGAACAACCAAGAGTTTCTTGGGCTCATAAAGACGGGTTAACGCGTTGACAACCCTTCGTAAAAACCGCATTTTAAACCCTTTTATTTCCATTTCCACGCACCGGTAACTTCATGCAGAATTTCTCGAACCAATGCCTGGACCTGGCGAGGTCCTTACTTGGCAATAATCTAAAGCATTTAAATCCAGACGGCACCGTCACCCCGGCTCCTGGTGAATCCTCCCGTGCCGATGAGCCAGGCCACGCCGCCTTAGCCATCGGTGAGTTCTTTCGGGCATCCGGAGAAGTCGAGCTTGAAGGCCACGACCTCTTTGACCTTTCCGCCCGCTGCATCACCCAACAGGCATTCAATGAGGAGTCCCATGAGAATGGCTTGGCCTATGCCGCCCTTGGCTTGCTTTCCTTTGGTGCATCCAAGGAGCGTAATGCGGTTTGGGAAAGATTGACAGACCCTACCCGGGAACAACTGGATGAATGTCTCTTAGCCAAGAGTGATCATGATGACCACTTTCAGGTATTCAATGTGGCCAAATCCGTTGCCCGTTTCAGTTTTGGGCTTACCAAAAAGGACGACACCGGAAAAGTCATCGATCGATTTGTTGAGCGGATCGAAGCTCACGGCACCGGCGGATTTTGTAACGACGACCCCAAGGGAACCCACGGTGTCTACGACCTCTACGGCTTGCTCTCGTTTATTTTTATCAGACAAGCCCTTCAGTTACATGCCAATGTACATTTAAAGGATCGTAAGCTGCCTAAGTTGCGTACCTTTGCGGAGCGCTACCTCAAACTCCTTCCCGATATGACCCGTCAGGACGGCTTGGGGTGGACCTATGGACGCTCGGTCGGTGCTTACGGGCAGTTACACTGCATCAGCCTGATTCTCCAAGCCATGCGAGATCATTGGATCCCCCCAGAAAAGCATGCCCTGTACCTGGATACCCTCCGGAGGCTTTTCCAGTATTTCTTTGTTACCTACCTCGATCAGGAACACGGTGAATTAGTCATTCGTGACGAAGAGCGCAACACCGTGCCCAACCACACCACCCGTATGGCAAACTTTGACGCCGCCCGTTACCTGTGCCAGTGGTCCCGTCTGGCCAAAGTGATTGGTGGGTCCATGGCCGTAGCCGCTCCCCAGCGTTCATCGACAGGTGGTCGCTTTGTCGGGTTTGATAAATCCCACCGCAAGGAACATGGCCTCTTTTTATACCGGGATGAAAACCTGGGCGTACAGTACCAGCTTCCCTTGATCGGGCCTGGTCCGAAAACCACCTCCGATAACCTCGCCTTTCCTCATTGCCCTGGGATTTTTGATTGGACCGTGAATCAATATCTGCCGGTCATGCTTCCGGAGCTTACCTTTGGCAAGGATGTGGTCATCCCATCCTTCTATGGCAAAAATTGTGTTACCGGAATCGGGCTGAAAAAATCTCTATACCTAAGATTCAATCAACCCGAGCTTGTTCGCACCGATGGCACCTTTGCCAATGGCATCGGGCAGTGTCAGGTTCAATGGACATTCGGGAACGGGAAAGTCACCTCTGAATTTGTATTTCAGGTAAAGAACCCCATCTCATGCGATCGTATGCGTTTAGCCTTGGTCATTGGGGCTCCTCACTCCTCGCACCGCCTGGGCACCACTCTCAGGCAAGGGGCGGAAGGCTTGCGGGCCAATGTGGAAGTGGATGACTTTCAGGCAAGCTGGTCGGCATTTGAAACTGTTTCCGACAACCCCGAATACCGTGGGTATTCTGGAAATGTGCACTATATCCAGTACCTGGCCCGTGACCATGCATTGATTATGCGTCCTGGTCAGCAGTACAAACTTATTCTCTCCTACGAGCCAGATGTCGCATTTGCCGACGAATAAGATTTCTTTGCCTATCCCTCTTCCTTCTCCGCACTGCCGGAAGAGATAGTTTTTTTCCTTAGCTATGTTATCTGCCCGTATCATTCCCTGTCTCGATGTGGATGATGGCCGGGTGGTCAAAGGGGTAAAATTTAAGGAATTACGCGATGCGGGGGATCCC
>JAYPAW010000010.1:0-15944 GCA_038123915.1 Opitutales bacterium | reverse complement strand
AGTGGGAAAGTTCTGTTAGATGATAAAGATTTGAAACAAATTTCAATTCACGCACTTCGAGAAGCCGTGGCCTATGTACCGCAAAAGCCTTTTCTTTTTGATGAATCAATCGAAGAGAATATTTTGCTTGGGCAGTCTGCTTACTCGAAGGGAAGCATAGAAGGTGCCCTTAGAAATGCAAATGCGTGGGAATTCGTTCAAAACATGCCTCATGGAATTAAACAAAAGATCGGTGAGAAAGGAAGCAGACTATCTGGCGGGCAACTTCAAAGGCTTGCTTTGGCAAGGGCTTTTTACCGGAATTCTCCCATCTTGCTTCTAGATGAAGCCACTTCGGCACTGGACACAGAAAATGAAGAGAAAGTCCATCAGGCGATGCATCAGCTGACAAAAGGGAAAACCACCATTATGATTGCCCATCGATTTAGCTCCATTCGTATGGCAACCCGAATTTTAGTTATGGATAAGGGAAAAATTATCTCAGACGGAAGTCACCAAGAATTGTACTCTTCTTGCCAACTGTACAAGTCTCTCTACGACAACCAATTACAAACTCAATAAAGCGACATCCGATCATTCCATCCAATCTAATTGACTGAATTCTGCTTCCCTCTACTTAAAAGTCTTAAAATCTGCAGAGCATCGCTGGGAACTCCGCTCGGGCAAGATTTTGTAGGCTTAAGCATAACCGGTAAAGCAGAACGAAGAAATGAGAGTAAATTTAAACAAAACCAAACAGCTAAGAGTACTTCGATTGAAGCGGAAAAAGAATTTGAAAACAAAACATAGCCTGTAAGAACCGTTAAAAAAAAGGACAAAAACGGCCCTCCCATTAATATTAAGCTTCTAGTGATTACATTTTGTTGCCTGAAAATCGTAACACCGGAGCGAGGATTTCTAAGTCCGATTAAGAAGTATAGCCTTCTTCCCAACTTTAATCTTACTCTAAAAGAATGCTCCTTACTCTCCCCTACCCGTATTAAAATTTTCCCCTTGGAGAAAAAAATGGCAAAAAGCACATGACCAAGCTCATGTGCAAGCGTAGCAAAAGGCTGTAATAGCCAAAAATAGAAGAACCCCACAACCAGATAAGGCAATCCCTCTCGGGTAAAATAATCAATCGTTGCTAAGGAAATCATTACGGGTAAAGAGAAAATGATTGATGGAGATTACCAGTTGATGCAAGTTTTTGTGCTTTGATTACTTACAGATGTTACGATTTCTTAAGCAAGCGTTCTCAAGACCAAACCTTGAAGTTCGGGTGCCTCACGCCAGAGGGCTGCCAATCACAGATATGAATCAATATGGAGAAGAAGCGGAATCCAGGCAATGGATTGGAGTCGATTTAGACGGCACTTTAGCGGAAGCAGGCCCATGGCAGGGCTTCGAGCACATTGGGAAACCCGTACCCAATATGGTTAAAAGACTAAAAATTTGGATAGAAATGGGTTACCGTGTAAAAATTGTCACCGCTCGAGCAGAAAAACCAGATTTGGCAATCCCCCCTATCCTTGCTTGGTTAGAAAAAAACGATTTGCCTGAACTCGAAATTACCAATGCCAAAGATATGGATATGATTGAGCTATGGGATGACCGCTGTGTTCAAGTCGTGCCCAATACTGGTAATCCGATTGGACCCAACCCAGACCCTTACCGGTCCAGATAAACTTCCCTCCCTAGCCTGCTGACGAATGAATTGGTGGGGGAAAATCATTGGATCTGGGCTAGGCCTACTAGGCGGTCCCATTGGGGTCATGATTGGTGGATACCTAGGTCACAAGGTGGATGAGTCCGCACACCCACAATTAGACCAGAAAAAAGCTCAGTTACTCTATTATGCTTATTTCTTTTCATGTGCAGCAAAGATAGCCAAGGCAGACGGGAATATTTCCAAATCTGAAATTGAAACAGTAGAATCTTTAATACACCGAATGGGGCTTTCCGAAAAAATGGAAAGATTTGCTAAGGAAGTCTTTAGGAAAAGCAAATCCAGCCAAAGATCGATCCATAAGGATTTACAAGATTGCTCGGAACTTATTTGTCACAATCCTTCGATTGCACATTCGTTCATGGGAGGACTCTTTGAAGTTGCGACATGCGAAAATAAAAAATCAAGCCGCAATCAGGTTCAAATGTTATTGTCAGGACAAGAGTACTTTAAATTGCCTAAAGGAACCATTTTATCTTGGTATAAAGGTGGATATAACTTCTCTTTTAATGAAAGCATGTCTGCTAATTTGAAGGAATCCTATGCAATGTTTGGACTAAGCAAAACGGCCAAATTTGAAGATGTAAAAAAAGCATACCGAGATAAAATGAGTTCCCTTCATCCTGATAGACTTGAGAGTAAAGACTTACCCGAAGAATTAATTGTCTTTGCCAAAGAACAAGTGGTCCGGCTCAACCTTGCTTACGAAAACATAAAATCAGCAATGAAGATTAAGTAAGGATCAGACCATCTTTCATTCGTAAGGTCTGGTCCGCAAGATATGAAAGTTTGTCGTTGTGGGTTACAAGAACGACAGCAATTCCCTTCTCTCGGGCAAATTTCAAAAGAAGATCAAATACCTTTTCTGAGTTTTTAGAGTCCAAATTTCCAGTTGGTTCATCCGCCAGTAAAAAACTGGGAGAATTAACCAAGGACCTGGCAATTGCGACTCTCTGCTGCTCCCCACCAGATAATTTGTAAGCTGGTCTGTTCCATTTATCTCCCAGACCAAGCTCTGAAATCAGTTCTAATGCTTTATCGTCAGCCTGCTTTCGGTCTACTCCAGACTTGAGTAAAGGCAGCCTAACATTTTCTAGTGCATTCAGCTCTTTGATCAGAAAATGAAATTGAAAAACAAAACCAATTTTTTGATTACGGATCAAAGTGCGATCCCGGTCATTCAAATCCTGCATCTCCTGACCATCCATCGAAATTTTACCCGAGTCCGCACGGTCTAGTAACCCCATTAAATATAACAAGGTACTTTTACCACACCCGGACGGACCCACAATTGAAGTAATTTCCCCTTTTTTTGCCAACAGGGAAACCCCTGACAACACCTGAACATTTAATTCGTTCTCAGAAAATGAATAATAAAGATCATCAACCTTAAGAACTCCATTTTGATTCGAGGTATCCATTTTATATCACAGAGTTTCCCTAATGATTTTTGCCGGCTCAATGCGAGATGCCCGGCGTGCCGGTATCCATGTAGCAATTGAAACAAAAAGCATAGCTATGGCAGCTCCCCAGAGGTAATGACTCAGGTCCCAGTTAACCACAAAGTGATCAGTTGAGAAAATCCCCCTTATACGTAACGGAATGATTGAAATAAGGTAAGTTGCTCCAAAAGCTAAGACTGACCCAAAAACTATACCTGCCGATAAGACAATTGTTCCTTGCCATAGAAAAATGGCTGATACATCTCTTGGAGTAAACCCCATCGAACGCAAGATCGCTATATCTCTTGTTTTTTCGATGACTAAAATCGCAAAAACATTAAACATGCCCAACCCAGATAGTAAGAGAATACAGGAGACTGTGATCGCAGAAGATACCCTTAAGGCCTGAAAAACATCCAGCCATACACGCTCCCGTTCCTGCCAGCTTACAACCCGATGATTGAGTACACTTTGGAGCTGCACCGCGAGAGCAGGAGCTTTTTCAGGTTCATGAAGAGATACCTGAAAAATAGAACCCTCCCCCTTTCGTCCCAAAAATGAATTGGCTATGTCAAAATGTAAATAGACACGATTTTTATCAATTTGACTGACACCTGTTTCAAAAACGCCGGAAACGCGTAGGTGTAAGGTTCCAGTACCGCCGATCAACCTGATACGATCTCCAATTTTTATATTCAAACGATTATAGATACGGCTGCCCAGCAAGATTCCTGTCTGATCGGATGCAAAATCACTGATTGAGCCATGGATCAACTGCTTGGAGAGATCAGATGTTTGCAGGTGATCAACCCAACGGATTCCATGCAATTCAACCGATTTTTTTCTGGATCCAGTATCGAGCACTCCATTTCCTTCCAATATTTCAGAAGCACCCAAGATTTCTGGAAATTCAGCCAAAGCTTCCCGAATTAAACCAGGTTGTTTGACGCCTTCCCGATAAAGGGCATCCTCCCGTGAATGAAAGAAAAACTCCGTGGATCCATCCTTGTTCACCTTTTCAACCCTACCGAATGTATCTTGGAATTGGTCTGATATCCGAATAGCCCCATTGGTTCCTAAAACCGTGCGGATAAAGAACTTCTCGAACCCCGAAGTCTGTGCCTGAGTAACCACAAAGAAAGCTACGCCAAAAACAATTCCTGCGAGAGACAGAAGCATTGGACGTTTTCTGGCGATGACAAACCGCCAGGCAAGCTCTAGACACAACATAAAAACTTACTTTTGAGAAGTAATCACTGTTGGACTGATCCGTTGTCCTTCTTTGATCAAATGAGGCGTTTCAACTACAACCCTATCGCCGATTCGTAGCCCCTCGATTACCTCAATAGTCAGGAGGTTTTTAGATCCTGTCTTAACCTTTCGAAAGTGTGCAACCCCACCCTGTTCCAACACCACAAAATCCCCAACTAAAGCTTTTCTGGGAATGATTAAGGCTTCGGTCTTTTCGGATTTAATAATTTCGGCACGGCCAGAGCTGCCAACAGGAATGAAAACAGACTGATCCGAAAGGGTTAAGAATAACTTACGAATACCGGAATGGGTATCGACTGTAGCAGACAGAGCACTCACTTCGGCGTCAAAGATTTGATTTGGGTGAGAGAAAAAAGAAACACCTGCTTTTAGCCCGGATTGAATTCCTTGGAACTCATCCTCATTCAAGGAGACTTCAACAATTCTGTCCTTTGAATGTACTTTACCGACCACAGATCCCGCAAATACATGATTTCCCGGGGCAACGAAACAAGAAGAGAAATCACCTTGAATCGGGCTTACGATAGATCTTTTGGCAATCTGAGCCTTTAAATTTGAAAGGGATAAATCATGGTTCTCGAGAAAGTGTTGATGGGAAAGTTTTTCTAAACGTACCTGCGTATCCAACCGGTCCACTTCATTTTGAAGAACCTCGAGTTCGTGAGTTGAAACTTTTTCATGCTTAAGAAGCTCTTTGATCGAAGTCAGTTCTTTCTCCTTAATTTTCAAGAGAATTTCAGTGGGAGAACCTTCTTTCTTTCGTTCATCATGTTGTTCCTTATCAAGAAGCAACCGGTCCATTTGGCGATCGAGATCATCTGTAACCAACTGAACAAGCGTCTGGTTCTGCTCAACGGGCAAAGTTTGACCGAGTGGTAATAAAGCAACCCAATCAACCATTGCACTCGCCTCAGACTTCAAGTCAAAGGTGGCAGAAGCATGTACTTTAACATTCCCAGTGACTGAATCCCGAATAGAAGCAGACTCTACCCGAGCAACTAAAACTTGGGTAGTCACTTTGGTGAAAACAAAATACCCAAGGGAGCAAAATAGAAGAACGATAAAAAGGAATAGAGGAAAGGTTTTGTTTTTCATTATCGATATCAATGAGAACTCAAGTAACCAGGTAAGGAGATTGATTTTTCATACTGATCAAGAAGCACTAAAAATCGACAAACATACTCCAAGTTATTTAGTTGAGCAGAATCAAGGGCAATGGAAGCCGCAAAGTGAGAGATAGGGGAAATACGATTTAAATCCAACTCAAGTTTGCTTTTTTCGAAGCGACTTTGTGCGACCTGAATTAATTTTCTGCCCAATGAAATACGCTCCTTCAAAGACTCCAATTCTTGCAATGTTGCTTGGATGTGACTACGAGCCTGATTCATTTTCTCACCCATGGATCCCTCAATTTTAGACTTCCTCAATAAAGCAGCCCTTTTTTGGGCTTTGCTTTTACCCGAATCCCAGATCGCCCAGTTTGCCTCCAGACCAACAATGAGATTGTTGCGATCCAAATTTTGGCCACTTTCTGCAATGTCAATTTGATCCTGAAAATAAGCACTGGTAAAATTGACCTTGGGTTTTAAACCAGCTTCAGCGATAACAATGGATTGATCTTGAATTTTCGATTGTAGTTTCAGGTCTTCGATCTCAGCGGAGGATATAGATGCCACTTGGATAGGAATATCTGATGGCATGTCATAGTTTAAGCAAAAGTCTTTAAATCGATCTGATATATCCAGGTTTAGGTTATCTTTATTTCCCGATAGAGAAATGAAGTAATTATGCTTTCTCTCCAGTGAGGACTTGGCTTCCGATAAAGCGATTTCACGACTAATTAATTCAGCTTTTGCTTCATCCAGAGATAACAAGGTTCCACGACCAAGCTTCAAGTTTTCTTCAGCTGAACTTACATTCTGCTTGGCCAAATTGATCTGATTCAAAGCTAATTTAATACGAAACTTCAAGAC
Organism: Opitutales bacterium; assembly: GCA_038123915.1. GTDB lineage: Bacteria > Verrucomicrobiota > Verrucomicrobiia > Opitutales > Seribacteraceae > Chordibacter. Next base: position 9,549 of record JAYPAW010000010.1, on the reverse strand, counting down.
TACTAATTCTAGGAAAACTGCACTTACTTCGCTACGAAGCGTTTGCTTTCTTAAGTTTAAAGATTGTAGGGATCGGTCTTTATTTAACTTAGCAATTTCTTCTTCGGCTTCCAGTGCCCCCCAATGAAAAATAGGCTTTTTAAGGTAAACTTGATTTAAAGCTCTGTATCGGTGGTAAAAGCTTTCATTCGGACGATCCTCATGAATGGATTGTCCATAAACATTGACCCCAAATTTAAAACCCTGCTCAGAACGAGCGATTGATTGGTATATTTCAGCAATCTCAAAATCATATTGCTTATCTGTAAGAACAGGAGATTTTAACTCAAGTTCCCTGAGAGTAAGATTTAAATCGGGAAAATAACTCTCAGCCTTTTCCTCAAGTGGAATTTGATATCCAAATAACTTAAGCCAAGAGAAGACTTGAAAAATACAAAAATAAAAAATGGATAGTCTCAAGCCTCTACAATGAAACATTCTGAGTCATCGGACAATTTGAAAAGTCCGGCTCAAAAAAGCCCGATTTAATCTACAAAAGAAGTGGAGTAGAGTGACTTTAAATCATCTCCAGTCCATTGATCCTGCTTACCTGCATGATCCGCACGAATTTGCTGCACAAAATCTTCTGATACTTCGCTAGATGAATTGCCCCAAGCTTGACGGACATAAGTAGATACATTGGCTATTTCACGATCAGATATGGGCACTGCGGCCATATTTACTGCTGCAGAAGAACCGTATTTTTCACCTTTGACAAGGATTTCTCCTTTGAGACCCTTAAGTATAATGTTGGTTATGACACCAGCATCCGCACTGACCCACTCCGAACCAGCAAGAGGAGGAAATTGGCCAGCTATTCCTAAACCATTTGCTTGGTGACAAGAAGCACAGCGAGCAGCAAAGACCTTTTCACCTGAACTAATCTTTCTTTCCAGCCGCTGGGCTTCTTTTTCTTCAGGTGTAAGCTCAACTACTTCAACCGGAGGGTGAAGCTGAAAAGAATTAGTGGAGTGTGCTAGCTGTATGGAGCAAACAAAGATTAGACAGCCAAACACAAAAACAAAAACTAAGGGAGCAATAAGAAAGTTTTTCGTTGGCTCATGTTTATTTTTACTGAGCTCTACATGGGACTTAACGATTTGTTCATCGGAGAAATCGTCCGAATTAGGCAAACCATTGTTATTTTTGGAATCTTCGCTCATTGGACGGGAGAAGAAAGTTCAGCTGCGGTAAACATTTGCATGGGTGCACGACCTTTTAAAGAAGCACGAACAGTGGCAACCTCTTCAGGGGAAACCGCTGAGGCTGAATTGCCCCAATCGTTACGAATGTAGGTAAGTACATTAGCGATTTGCTCATCAGTAAGAGATCCTGGAGGAATACCTGGAGGAGCCATTACATTGTTGTACTTCACTCCATTCACTTCAATTTCACCCATCAATCCATACATAGAAATCTTGATTAGTCTGCCCTTGTCACCCAAGACCCAATCGGAGCCTGCCAGCGGAGGAAATTGACCTGCTAAACCTTCACCATTTGCTTGGTGGCAAGTGAAACACATTCCGCCACCTGGGCCTGCTTTCATATAGATCTCTTTTCCCTGATCTATTTGATCCTGCAACCATTGAGGTGCATTACTGCTTTTCTCAGCAACAGATACCTCAACTTCCACAACATCTTCTTCTACCTCAGTTTCAATAAATGAGATTTCAGGTAATTCGTAGTCCTGCTTTAGAGATTGTAAGTAGGCAACCAAACGGTCTGCACGAATAGTTGGATTGATGTACCTATCTGAGGAATCATCATTTGAAACGGTAAGGAGTGATTCTGACTCCTCATCAACTTCGGTGTAAAGAAATGGGCTTGGGGGACATAAAGAAGAAGGAACTAATGACTGTGGCTCAAAAAGGTGCTGATGCAACCACTCGTCCGAGTAATCACGAAGACCGATGTTTGCGAGGTCAGGTCCAATTCTCGAGTTACCAAGCAGGACATGTTTTTGTAAAACATAGTCGCGGGGAACCGATGGTCTTAATCCCCAACCTCTCTCCACATCAAAACCAGTTTCCACTCGTCGAACCTGTTGCGTATGACAGGTCACACAACCTAAAGAAGCATACTCCTTTGCTCCTTGCTGAGCTACTCCAGAAAGAGAGGTAGGGAAAAGTTCAGCATCCGGTGCAATAGAGCCATCTTCCTCTAGCACAGCAGCGGTTGGGGAAAGGTCGCCATACTGTGATCGTGCACCGACAACGAAAGCAAGCCAAGCAATGCCAAGAGTAGCAAAGATACCTACAATAAACTTAGCTAGATTGTTCATACACCTGCCTCCTTCTTCAAAGATTCAATGAAAGAAATCGGGCTTGGAAAAATGACCCTCCACACATTAACAACGAAAACGAGTTGAGAAAATGCCAAGATTACAAAAGCGATTTTAGTAATCAGAAAGTAAGGCTGAATAGACTGAATAACCGAAGAAGACCAAGGTAAACTAGGTTGACCCGCAAGGACGCCGTGAGTTAATCCACCAATCAAATAAGCAAGCAAAAGTAACAGAACACCAAATGTTGAGGTCCAGAAGTGAAAGGACTTAGCCCCTTTCGGAATCTCGCGATTGGTGATGCGAGGTAAAGCAAAATAGACAGCTCCAAAAATGATCATACTAAAAAAGCCGTAAACACGCTGATTGAAATGGAATTCGTTGATGATCGTAAACTGAGTGATTTTTGCGACAGTCGGAAGTGAAAAGACAACACCAATATAACTGGATACGGTGTAGGAAAGCGTTCCGAAAATTACAAACCGCAAAGGTAAGCTATCCCATACTTTACCAATATCCATAAAGGCAGTTGCGTGAAAGTTTGTGGAAGCAACAGCAATAGGAAAAACCATCGCTATACTCATCACCGTTCCGATCGCAGGGATCCACATTGGCACAGGACCACCTTCCAAGTGATGAACAACGGACCAAGGAGCAAGCGCAGCAATACACCAAAATCCAAAAATGGCTAGGTAGTATTTATCAATGGTTCTCCCTAGTACAGCAGGGATAAGGTAGTATGCTGCCCCCAAGGCAACAGGCGTAAGCCAAAGCCAGATCAGGCTCTGCCCATACCACATGGAAAGAACAGTTTGGAGGGTTCCACGAGCAGGGTTTAATTCCATTCCATTCCATGCGATAAGAAAAAGTGCAGGAAACCAAAGGATAGCGGCGAGGATAAACCACTGCGGTGCGATTGTTTCACGAATCTGACGGGAACGGTGTATGACCAGAATCAAAAAAGTTATAATCAGATAAGAAATGAGCATGGCAGGCCATACCTCAGTAGGCATTTCTAGCATTTCATGCCCACTCATGTGTCCGTCCAAAATTCCAAGTAATCCAAAAGTAATAGCTAAGTTCCAAATAATACCTGCGAAGATGAGAAAGATCGACCCACGCACCTCTGCTTGGGATAATCGAGCAAGAATCCAGATAGAGACTGCAAAAATAGCATTTCCACCCCATCCATAAACAAAAGCATTGGCTTGGGAGACCTTAATTTTTCCGTAGGTCAAAAATTCACAAGTGGATAGGAAGAAAGGATCTGTCAGCTTAGCTGCTGCCAGATAAGCAAAAAGAGCAGCAACCAGTAACCACAATCCCGCGGAAGATATAAAAAAAGAAAATACCAACTTGGCGGAACGATCAATTATCTTGTCTGGGGAATCAGTAGACATGAGATGTTATTTGGATTGTTTTCCTGGGGCAGCCAAAGGTGCCTTGTAAGAGGAAAGAATTTTGTTCATTGAAGATTCCAAAGTCGTATTTCTTTCCCTGTGATAATGATCCACAGAAGATGTAAATTGGGCAGATGCTTCACGATATGTATTCACTTTGGAAGTACGGGCTTGATCAATAGCTTCAGTAACTGGAGAAGGACTTTCAGGTTCGAAAAACTTTTGGGCAGAATAAAACAAACCTAGCAAAACAACTAAAATCAAAAGAGTAAAAAAGACGCTGCAACCGTCCGCACGCTGGTTAGTTGGATCACTCATGATGATTGATAGAATCGAGAATACGTGGGTCACGAATTGGAACAATTTCAGCGACTCCAGATTGAAAACTTCGAACAACTGCCCAAGCACTTAAGCAACCGACACCAATGAGCGTAAAAATACCCCAAAACAAATGAGACCCTAAAACTTCACGAGCTTCAAATCCAACAAATGCACCTGGTACAATTTCACGCCCCGGAATGATATTCCAATAAAGGTCCAAAAGATGGAATGCAAGGATCCAGCAAACAATGAAAATAAGTTTGGGAGAATCCACTTTATTGCGGTAAAAGAGCAGGTAGAGGAATGGGAAAAAGAAATGTCCAAAAATCAGCCCCATACTCACCCAGAACCAACCTGAAACCTCACCTGTATTTGGGTTGATTTCACGGATCGTATACCAAAAAGTCTCTTCTGGAATGTTGGCACTGTAGATCAAAAAGTACTGGGAAAAACTGACATAAGCCCAAAAAATTGTAAAAGTAAGAGATAAGCAGGCTAAATCGTATTTATGAGCTTGTTGAAATAGACCTTTAAGCGTGCCTTTAGATACTAGATACAAGCATATCAGAATGGTAACAGCTAGGGCGGCACGCATTCCTGAAGCGAAAAACCAGACACCATACATGGTCGAGAACCACTGATACTCCAAGCTCATGAATAAATCAAAGGCACCAAAAGTCAGGGCAAGAGCGGCTGCAGGAATACCAATCGCAGATACTTTTGTACCTTGGTGAGTCCAAGCAGGATCACCGTCTTTGTCCTGAGAGAAGGAGACTTTTCTTAACCAGTGACTAATTCCGCAAAAGATGGCAAAATAACCGATCAGACGGATCGTGAAAAAATTGAGGTTTAAATAACCTGCTTTCTTTTGGTGAAGAACATCATCTGCAACTGAAATCACGCTGCTCACTTCAACTGTATTGGCCTCAGGATTTACCCAAGACCAAAGAATGCCAGAATGATCCTTACCTAGCCATGCTACTAGTAACAGGGGCACAAAACAAAGAGCAAGCCAGGGGAATGCAGATAATGCATGCTCTTGTTGACGACGAACAACTGGGGTCCATCTGGAATTAAAAACCCTGAAAATCATAATCAGCATAAGCATACCAATTGCTATGCTCAACCAAAACGAACATCCCCATAGCCATCCGAGGAATGGAGCTTTGTCCCCACTTTCTAATCCCTGAAAAAGCCCAATTAAACCAACACTTAAACCAAGAATAGCACCTGCGATTAGTTTGGTCGAGATACTGGAAGTCGATGGGGTTAAGTCTTTATCCTGACTCATAAATTCTCCCCTTTCATTGACATGGTTGCGGTACCTACATAATCCTGCAATGCACGGAGGTATAGTACAATCGCCCATCTTTCGTCAGGGCTAAGCCTATCTTTTAATCCGAGCATGATTCCAGATGCAGAACCATTGGAGATTGCATTGTAAAGTTGCCCGTCTGTCCAAGGAGCGGATGATTCCAGATAGGTACCAGAATTGGACGGGTCTGCAAGGTTGCGTGGATTGAGGCCAAACTTAGAAATGACACCGAGCCCGTTAGCATACTCACCATGGCAAGTTGAGCAGTGTATGTCATATTTTTCCTTACCCAATCTCATCGTCGCCATATTTAAGCCAGCTTCTGCCGGTACCCTCTGAATCCATTCACCGTTAGCTTTCTTGCCAGTGGTGTAAGCTGTGGATGGATAACGAGGGTTGGGTGAGAAAACATTATTTGAATCGATTGCAGTACCTCGCAAAACAGTTCCAGTCACAGGCAAACGATCCGCAGAACCATCTGTGAAAAAGTTATTCTTTGTTTGGGCTTTAAACTTAGCTTGGCGATCCATATCGGGGAAAACCTCGATCGGAGTATTCTTGGTACGATCCCCACGAAAACCAAGGATTGATACCAAGGTTATCACGAGAATGGCGAATAATGGAATAAAGTATCTCACTAAATCAATCAATGGGTTCGCGAATGATTTGAACAGACTCTCCACCTAGACCTTTCAAAAAGCTGAGAGTTTCATCCTCGTCAAAAAGGGGATCTTCGACTTCAATCACAATCATATACTGATCATCCCCGGTTCGGCCAAAATCAGGATGCTCGAAGACAGGATGATTATGCCGTGGTAAACGATTGAGAAAGAACATTCCAAAAAGCGTACCAAAAGCTGCGAAAAGGATGGTTAACTCATAAAAAACTGGAAATGGATAAATCGGGCTGAAATAAGGTTTGCCACCAACTATCAAGGGATAATCAAACTCATTCATAAACCAAACAATGAGCATACCAGTGAAAAACCCAGTAAAACCACCTGCTAAAGTAAAACGTGGCACCTTAGATCTAGGGTACCCCATCTGAGCGTCCAATCCATGAACAGGGATAGGTGAAAAACATTCCCAATTTTTATAGCCTTTTTCTTTAACCTTTCCCGCAGCATCATACAAATCCTTTGCTGAATTGAAAGTTGCAGCTGCCGCGTACTTAATATCCATAACTTCACTCATGATTAATGATCAGCATGGGGATTGGCTTGAGGCATAACCGATTTAACCTCGCACATCGGCATGAGGGGAAGAAATCGAAGGAAAAGAAGGAAAAGAACCGAGAAAAATCCAAAGGTGCCAAAGAAAGTAAAAATATCTACCACAGTTGGTGAATAGTATCCCCAGGACGAAGGCAGGAAATCACGGGACAAAGTGGTGTTGGCAATCACAAACCTTTCAAACCACATTCCGACATTCACGAAGATGGAAATAATCCACACAAGAGGTGTATTCTCCCTAATTTTCTTAAACCAGAAAAGTTGAGGACAAATAACATTACAGGAGATCATGATCCAATACGACCACCAGTAGTTTCCAAAAGCACGGTTGATAAATGCAAATCCTTCGTAGGAGTTGGCACCATACCATGCGATAAAGAATTCCATGGCATAGGCATAGCCAACCAAACTACCCGTCGCCAAAGTGATCATACACATGTTATCAATGTGCTTCTGAGTGATCAGGTCTCGGAGACCAAAGGCGGCACGGACTGGCAGCAAGAGAGTTAAAACCATCCCAAAACCAGAGAAAATGGCACCGGCAACAAAGTAGGGAGGGAAGATTGTCGTATGCCAACCAGGTAAGTTCGCCACCGCAAAGTCAAAGGAAACGATTGTGTGGACCGAAAGTACCAAAGGTGTGGAAAGACCGGCAAGCAAGAGGTAAGCCATCTCAAAGTTGCGCCAATGGTTGTTCGCATTACGCCAGCCCATGGCGAAGAAACCATAAAAATACTTGCGCCAGGTTTGGGTAGCTCGGTCCCGAAGAACAGCCATATCTGGGATCATTCCCATGTACCAAAACAAAACTGAAACAGTTGCATAGGTGGAAACTGCAAATACATCCCATTCCAAAGGGCTACGAAATTGAGGCCAGATGGCATTGGCATTGGGCAAAGGGAATAACCACCATGCAAACCATACACGACCCACATGGAATAGAGGAAAGATACCAGCACACAAAACCGCAAAAACGGTCATTGCTTCAGAAGCACGGTTGATCGAAGTTCTCCATTTTTGTTTGAGTAGACAGAGGACTGCAGAAATCAGTGTTCCCGCATGACCAATTCCAATCCAAAAAACGAAATTAACAATCGCCCAACCCCAGTTTACAGGATTGTTGTTACCCCAAACCCCAACACCAGTTGAGACGAGATAGACCAAACCCATTCCGGTAAAACTGGCAATGCACAAGGCAGTGATAAAGCACCACCACCACCAGGTTGGTGTCTTAGACTCAACAATTCCGCAAATTTTGTCGGTTACCCATTTGTAACTACGATTATTGAGCACCAAGGGAACATCTTTCCATGGAGCAGGATCAACCTTCTTAAGGATCTCGTGCGGTTCTGCTTGATTCACTTCTGTCATAACGGATTAATGGGCACCATGCTCATCGCCATGGTGAGCAGGATGTGCTTTGTCATGATATTCTCTAGCGGAATGAGGAGAGGAAGCGAAATCAGGCATCTTAGGATTTGGATTTCTTACCTTGGCTAAAAATGTGGTTCTAGGACGGGTATTCAAGTAACCAAGCACCGAGTAATCACGGGGGTTATTCTTGAGTTTACTGACCTCGCTGCTTGGATCACTGATGTCGCCAAAAACAATAGCATCACTGGGACAAACCTGCTGACAAGCAGTCTTGATCGTTCCATCAGGAACCTTAAGATCTTGGGTAGAAAGTTGAATACCTGAACCGTCTTTGCCTGAATCAAATTTTGCTTTTTGCTGAGCATTGACCTTGGTCCTGATTTTAGACTCCTGAATTCGTTGAACACAGTAGGTGCACTTTTCCATAACCCCACGCATACGAACTGTGACATCAGGGTTTTTGCCCATATCCACAGAAGAATCATTCTTGTCACCAAGTGGGCCTTGGTACAGTTCATCCGTTTTTCGCTTATTCCAATCGAAAAAGTTGAATCTTCTTACTTTGTATGGGCAGTTGTTTGCACAATAACGGGTACCCACGCAACGATTATAAGCCATCGCGTTAAGGCCCTCTTCATCATGAACAGTTGCATTGACCGGACAAACACTTTCACAGGGTGCGGTTTCACAGTGCATACAGGCTACACCTTGAAATGAGACCTGTACATCAGATGGAATCTCGGCACCGTCACGAGCAGTGGAACTGAAGTAGCGATCCAGACGAATCCAATGCATCTCCCTACCCCGTAGGACCTGATCTTTACCCACTACCGGAATATTATTTTCACTTTGGCAAGCCACAACACAAGCACTACAACCAGTGCACTGATTCAAATCAATGGTCATCCCCCATTGATGAATGCCAAATACATCGGACTTTTCGTAGGTATGGTCTGGGTGTTCGTAAGCAGAATTGCCACGGGGAGTGGTAGTAGCCTTTTCCTCTAAAGATTTATCTTGGTCTTTGCCCCACATTGGCGGGGAGTGCGATTCAGCTCCCATGTGGGATGCAAAACCTGGATCTGAAATATACTCTTCAGCATTGGCTTCACGAACAATGGCACGCCCTTCCATAGACCAGTGCTCTTGAACATTCGCCAGGATTTTAAAACCACCGGTGGGTTGAAGGGAGGCACCAGTAAGCACGAGTGACTCATCTGAAAGAAGAGGAGTGACATCGTAACCAGTCCCCTGCCCTACACGACCTACATGAGAACGGCCATATCCAATGGTAGCGATAATGGAAAAGTCAGCTAAACCAGGTTGCACATATAAAGGTGCAGTAATTGATTTACCACCGACATTTACAGTAACAATGGGTGCCTTCTGCTTGCCACCATCAAACTGAGCAGCATCAGGAGCTATTTGGCCGTTTTTGTTAAGCATTGTTGGCTTAGGCAACAATCCTAGGCCAGGATGCTTAGTTTCTAAAATATTCGCGAGGACGGGGCTAATAAGAAGTGCATTATCCCATGTTAACTTGCTTATGGGATCGGGACACTCCTGCATCCATCCGTTATTTGCATA
>JAYPAW010000009.1:0-16413 GCA_038123915.1 Opitutales bacterium | reverse complement strand
CCCTGACCGGAGCATCCGATCGGGTGAGACCCTTTTTGCCCTCCCGTCTTTTTGGGAGGTAGCTTGGAAAAAAGATTAGCTGCTAAAAAGCAGCCCGATCAATCGTCACTTCCACCCGAAAGGCTCATCAATACCTGCAGGATGTAGAAAAACAATAAGGCTACGGAAGAGAACAAGGCAAGGGATGCAGCCACATGTTGATTCGGTGCATAATGGTGCAGGATATTAGAAGTGGTGTAGAGAACCGAACCAGCGGCAAATACAACCATGACTGCAGCAAAAATTAAACCGAGGGAAAATCCAAAAAGTATACTGCAGAGGATAAAACCAAGGGCGACAAAACCACCAACCATCAAAAATCCTCGCATAAAGGAAAAGTCTTTGCGGGTGATAAATACGGTTGCAGTAAGCCCGAGCACTAACAAAAGCGTCATCAATCCAGCCGTGGGGATTAATCCCGAACCGCCAAACATGGTTGCGACAAAGAGAAGGGGTAAGAACACAATTGCTTCGGCAATGACAAACATCCCGAGTCCAAGATACTGCATTTGCTCAGAATTCTCCGACCTAGCAAGTTTGTCTGCCATATATCCCACTGCCATAAACAGACCCATCACAATCAGCCAGCTGTACCCACTTGTCATACTCATCGCGAGCTTTGCTGCAAATGGGGCGTTAACCAGGTAATACTCCAGCCCAATAAAGGCAAGGATTGCCACCGCCAGATGCCCGTAAGTTCTTCGAATAAACGCAGCACGGTCCGTGGCAGAGCTTTGGGCAGCAGATAAGGTAAAAACTTGTTCTTTCATAGTTTGATAACTGATTTTTTTTAATCTATTTCAACCATCTGCGAACATCAAGCAGATCCGCTCAAGATCTTGAAGAGTTCTTTGAACAGTTCTCTCTAAACTTGAGAGTGGCTTTAGATTGCTATGCTTCCGACCATCTTTAGTTTTAGACAAATTCGTTTGATTAAGCACCCAAAGTAAAGATGCCTGAATTCCCATTCCTCAACCAGCAAGACCACCCATCCTGGTCGAAGCTCACCCCAGACCGAATAAAGCCTGAAGTTACCCTGGCTCTGGATCGTGCAGAAAAAAACCTAGATGCGATCCGAGCCCTGCAAGCCAATGAGCTCACTTTTCAAAACACAATTTGTGCACTGGAACAGGCATCCCATGACCTCGATTATGCATGGGGTCTGGTGTCCCACCTTGATTCGGTATCCAATTCCAGTGATCTTCGAAAAGCTCATAATGAGATGCTCCCAAAAGTTTCCGAATTTGGAGCGAAAATTCCATTGGACTCGAAGCTTTGGGCTGCGATCCTTGGGTACTCCCAAACCGAGCATGCCCAAAATTTATCTCCCATAGACCGAAGGCTCCTCGAAGAAACATTGGCGGATTTCCAGGAAGCCGGTGCCGATTTACCGGATGATAAAAAGAAGAGACTGGAAAAAATCTCCGCTGAACTCGCTCAGGTAACCCAACAATTTTCCGAGAGAGTACTGGATGCAACCAATGACTGGTACCTCGAAGTAAAAGAGGAAGAGAGATTAAAGGGATTACCCGAATCAGCCAAAGAAGCCGCCCGAATGGCAGCCATTGAAAAGCTCGGAGAAAAGGATGGCCAAAATGCCTGGGTATTTACCTTGCATGCTCCCTCTCTGGTACCTGCCTTGCAATATTTGGATGATGATCAACTGCGAAAAGAAATCTGGTTGGCCAGCGATGCTCTGGGCTGTGTGGATCCGTTCAACAACCAGGAACTCGTCGCTCAAATTTTGACCCTCCGGCACGAAAAAGCCAGGATACTTGGAAAAGAAGATTTTTCGGAAGTTGCCCTTTCCCGAAGAATGGCCAAATCAGGAAAAACTGCAGATCAATTTGTATCTCAATTACATGTAAAAACTCTTCCTTTTTTCCAAAGAGAAAACGAGGAGCTTGAGGCCTACAAAGCAGAAAAAACCAGGCAGGAGCCTGACCTCCTGGAACCATGGGAAGTTGGCTACTGGTCGGAAAAATTGAAAAAAGAGCGTTATGATTTTGATGAGGAAGATCTGCGCCCTTACTTCCCTATTCAATCCGTACTGGATGGGATGTTCTCATTGGTCGCTCAGGTTTTCGGGTTGAAAATTGTGGAAAGAAATACAATCCACGATGGAAAAACCTACGCCCATTCTAAACTGGAGGACGAACCCGTCGAGGTTTGGCACAGCGATGTTCGTTTTTACGACCTCTTCGATTCAGAAAATTTATCGCTGCTTGGATCCTTCTATGCAGACTGGCACCCCCGCTCAAGCAAACGGGCGGGAGCCTGGATGAATTACCTAAAAACTGGGCAACCACTCGAAAATGGGAAGCTCTCTCCACACCTTGGTCTCATTTGCGGAAACCTGACCGCCCCCACCTCCACCAAGCCCGCACTCCTCACCCACTATGAAGTGGAAACCATTTTTCACGAGTTTGGCCACCTTCTGCACCATCTCTGCGGAGAGGTCCCATACAGAAGCTTAAACGGGGTAAATGTCCCCTGGGATTTCGTGGAATTACCTTCCCAAATTATGGAAAACTGGTGTTGGGAGAGAGAAAGCCTGGACCTGTTTGCCAAGCACCATGAAACTGGTGAATCCATCCCCGAAGACCTCTTTGCCAAAATGATCCGAGCCAAAAATTTCATGGCGGGGAATGCGATGATGAGGCAGCTTGCATTTTCCAAACTGGACCTGGAGATGCATCGGACCCTTGCTCATAATTTACCGGATGATCTTGAATCCGCCCTCCAAAGCATTCTTGCTGATTATTTTCCGAAAAGAAAAACTCAGCCTCGAACCATAGCTATGCGCTTCAGTCACTTATTCGGCAACCCATTGGGCTATGCAACGGCTTATTATTCCTACAAATGGGCCGAAGTACTGGACGCAGATGCGTTCACCCGTTTTCAAAAAGAAGGAATTATGAATCCTGAAACGGGTAGATCTTTTCGTAGTTGTATTTTAAGCAAAGGAAACTCCAGACCACCCGACGAATTATTTCTTAGTTTTATGGGACGATCCCCAGACTCGAATGCTCTGCTTAAACGAAGTGGACTTTGGGAGTCTGCTGCCTAACGCCTTTCAACCAGTTTCTTTACTATGTCTACTAAGCCACAAGTCCTTGCATGGATTACCTGTGACAGTGTATATGTCGACCCCGCGACGGGAAAACATACACTGTTAGGGATTTTTTCGAGCCTACGGGCGAAAGAATTTCCCGTCATTCACCCGCGTATGGTGTGGTTTCTTTCTTTCTCCGACCTGACCATTGGCAAACATCAGTTAAAAATGACTATTGGGCTCCCCATGGCTGAAGAGGAACCAAGAACCATCATTGACCGGGAATTTGAATCTCCCGGTCCTCAGCACCGAATCAACCTGATCAATGATATTCATCGACTGAAATTTGATGCACCCGGAAATTATTCCATTCTTATTGAAATCGATGATCAAGTCGTTTTAGCCAGTAGTTTTCCAATTATTGAAGTCAAAAGAAGGTCGTAATCTCACCTCGAACCAGCGTCTTCCCCCTTGCCTTCAAGCCTTTATAAATATACCCCTTTTTCCGTATGGCAGATTTAATACCTTCTGATTCATCCACACCTTCCCCACTCCTAGTGGTGGGCTCTGTGGCCTTTGATAATGTGATCACTCCGCAAGCGGAACAGGAAAGAATCCTCGGAGGTGCCGCTTCCTACTGCTCCTTTGCCGCTAGTTATTATGCAAAGGTCCGTATGGTTGGGGTCGTCGGTAATGATTTTGGAGAGTCCGACCTCGATCGACTCCGTGCCCGTGGGATTGATTTGGAGGGGGTGAAAAGGGATGAATCTGGCCCAACCTTTTTTTGGAAAGGTAAATATCACGAAAACTTCAATCGCCGGGATACTCTCGATATTCGCCTAAATGTTTTTGAAAACTTTCGGCCTGATTTACCGGACTCTTACCTGAATTCTGAATTTGTATTGCTGGGAAATATCCACCCAGCTCTGCAAATGCATGTACTGGATCAACTATCCGGATCCCCCTTCGTATTAGCCGACACCATCGACCTTTGGATCGAGACAGAACAGGAAGCTTTGCTCTCTCTCATAAAAAAAGTAAGCCTCTTTGTAATTAATGATTCCGAAGCAGAGGAATTGACGGGAGAATCAAACATTATTCTGGCCGGGGATAAACTCCGTCAAATGGGTCCGCAAAGTGTAATCATCAAAAAGGGTGAGCATGGAGCAGTCTTGTTCCACGAAGATGGACAGTTTGCCCTGCCCGCCTACCCGGTTACCCAGCTTAATGATCCTACCGGAGCAGGAGATTCTTTCGCTGGTGCCCTGATTGGCAGATTGGCATCGAGAAATCGTACAGATTTTTCTGCGATCAAAGAAGCCATGCTCTATGCAACCTGCACCGCAAGCTTAACCGTGGAAGCATTTGGGTGCGACCGACTTGAGTCTGCGGGAAAATCGGAGATCGAACAACGGGTCAAGACCCTCCAGAAACTTATTTCTGTTGCCTAGCAATCGTTCCGAGGCACAGCCCAATTTTGGGGTCTTATTTTTCGGAATCCTGCTCTTTGTCTTACTTTGCTCTTTCTTCCTGTCAGGATGCACCAATGAAGACCCAACTCCGCCGCCCCATTCATTAATGCGTGCAGATCTTCCATCGCCTGAATCGATCCGTCAATTACCCAAAGATGGAGGGCCGAACTTTAACAGGCTTATTTTTGAAAGCAGCCCCTACCTTCTCCAGCATGCCCGTAACCCGATCGAATGGTATCCATGGTCCGAAGAAGCTTTGGAGCTAGCACGGACAGAAAATAAACCTATTTTTCTATCGATCGGATATACCACCTGTCACTGGTGTCATGTGATGGAAAGAGAATCTTTTGAAGATCAGGAAGTAGCCACCCTGCTCAATCAAGATTATATTTGTATCAAAGTGGACCGTGAAGAGCGACCCGATCTCGACCATGTATACATGTCCGTCACCCAAATGATGACAGGTCGGGGAGGTTGGCCCATGACCGTGATCATGACTCCGCAAAAAGTGCCCTTTTTTGCAGGCACTTATTTCCCGAAAGCTTCCATGATCGACCTCCTTCCCCACTTTGCCAAGGTCTGGCATGAGGAAAAAGAGAAGGTCGCAGAAATCGGTCAGGCGATCATCGAGAATTTAGCCAAAGCCAAGGAAAATCAGGCTGGAGGGGATTTAAATGCCAGCTACCTGGATCGTTGTTTTGAATCCTTGTCCATTGCCTATGACCCGGTTTACGGAGGCTTTGGTCAATCTCCCAAGTTTCCCACCCCGCATGCCCTTTCCTTTTTACTGCGCTACTACCATCGCACCGGAAAGAAGGAAGCCTTGGAGATGGTTCAGCACACCATTCGGGCAATTCGTTTAAGTGGCACTTACGATCAGATTGGCTTTGGGATTCATCGATACTCAACCGACCAGGAATGGCTTGTGCCCCATTTCGAGAAAATGCTTTATGATCAGGCCTTATTTGCCACTGCCTCGCTTGAAACTTTTCAGATAACCGGGGATTCGTTCTACAAAGAGTCCTGTACGGACACCCTGGCTTATGTTGAGCAGAAGCTTTCTTCCCCTTCGGGTGGCTTCTATTCTGCAGAGGATGCAGACAGCGAGGGCGTGGAGGGAAAATTTTATCTTTGGAGCAAAGATGAGATTCTGAAAATCCTTGAGGATAAAGATGCGGAACTCATTTGTGACTTATACCAGTTGGAGGACCAGGGAAACTATCTCGATGAAGCCACCCAACAAAAAACTGGAGAGAACATACCCCACCTCGAACAAAGGATTTCGGAATACGCTGATAAAAAAGGGATTCCCCTCGAGGAATTGAGGCACCGGCTCGAAAAAATCCGTTTACATCTTTTCGATATCCGGGAAACCCGGATTCACCCACAACGGGATGACAAAGTGCTCACAGACTGGAATGGCCTGATGATCTCTGCATTTGCACGGGCGGGTCAGGCTTTGGGAAATCAATCTTACCTCGACCGGGCAAAGAAGGCTGCAGATTTTTGCCTCACTCAGCTTCGCCAACCCTCTGGACGCTTACTCAAGCGCTGGCGTCTTGGACAGTCCGGCTTACCCGCACATCTGGATGATTATGCTTTTTTCGCCCAGGGTCTGCTCGATCTTTTTGAAGCCACACAGGAACCCTCCTATCTGGGTCATGCCCGCGAGCTCATCGATCTTTCGATGGATCTTTTCGAAGACAAGGAACGGGGCGGGTTTTATCTGACCGCCAGGGATGGAGAAGAACTGCTAACCCGCCCCAAAGAGATCTACGACGGAGCCATTCCCTCTGGGAATTCCATTATGGCTCTGAACCTTGTCCGAATCTGGCAAATGAGCCAGGATCGTACATACTTCGAGTGTTTGAGCCGATCCTTCTCCGCATTTTCAGGATTTTTTAAAGCTAATCCATCCGGTGCAGAAAACTTTCTCCAGGCCTTGGCTTACACTCTTCAACCTCCACAGGAAATGGTTCTTTGTGGGAATTCAAATGACCCAAAATTTCAAGAATTTTCCCGGGAGATCAATGCACGCTTCCTCCCCTTTAAAACTCTTTTCCATGTTACTCATTCCATAGAACATCAGGAATTGGCCAAGAAGTATCCTCACTTAGAGAGCTTCTCGGACATCGACAAACCTACTTTATTTTTGTGCAAAGACTATAGCTGCGAAAAACCTGCCACAGAACTCAGCGAAGTCAGATCACGATTAAGTAATCTCGAAAGTTCTGAAAAACGCTAACAGCCTGTTACGCCTTCTCGGCGGTGGCTAACAGGGTTTCAAAGAAAGGCTTTTTCTTTTCCTTGGCAACGACTTCCACTTTGGCTCCACGGAAACCACAATCGCCGATCATGCGATAGAGATCATTTTCACCAAAGCCCAACCAATGATCCCCATACAGTTCTCTTGCCTTTTCAAACTGGTGTTTTTTTAGGTCAATCACGATTAACTGCCCGCCCGGTTTGGTTACCCGATAAGCTTCCTGCAAGGCATGCTCTGGACGCAAAGCGTGATGTAGGGACTGGCTCATCAGGGCAAGATCCACACTGTTTGCAGGGAGTGGGATTTTTTCTAAATCTCCAAGTTTATATTCCAGGTTGGAAAGCCCTTTTCTTTTGGCCAGATCCGTGCCCAAACGAACCATACTTTTGGAACTATCCACGCAGATTACTTTCTTGGCACGGTCTGCCAAAAGTTGCGAAATCATTCCATCCCCCGCACCCAGGTCCACTATGGTGATCGGAGGGATCAGGCGAAATAAAAAGTGACCGATGGCTTCCCAGGTTCGCCCGGGTACATAATTCTTCCCCAACCTCTCTGCCACTTCATCGAAATACCTTTCCGACTCCTGCCTTCTCCGTTCCACAATGCGGGCAAGAGCGGATTGATCCGTGGACCAAAACTCTTCTTCCGAATCTTCAGATAGGGCTAGCCGGATAAAATCTCCCTGAGAGGAGGCATGGATGCTTAAGTTGTAATAAGTTCTTTTACCATCCTTTCGGTCGGTGACTAAATTGTTTCTTCTTAACAGTCCAAGATGGGATGAAATCCGGGATTGCCCCATCTCCAGGATTTCCTGTAATTCGGCAACAGACAACTCCTCCTGACTGAGCAAGCGTAGCATCCGCAACCTCGTGGGATCCGATAGTAACTGGAGAACCTCAGTAATTTTCATAGGTTGAAAAATGTAAGGTTTTCAGGCATCCAAACAAAGGCAACCTAAATATAAAATACCAATCAAGTGCAGGTTGAAGCCAACCCACAATAGGACCCGCCGGAAATAGACGGCAGCAGAACCTTTAGTTCTGGTCGACCCAGCGGCTCACGCCTTCGATCACAAGAGACTGCTCGTTGCCTTCGATATCGATCTCTACATTTTCCCCAGCTTTTTTGCCGAGAATTTTTTGCGCAAGCGGAGTGAGGTAGGAAAGAATGTTATTTTCTGGATCACTATCCCAGGCACCAAGAATGGTGTATTTCATTTTATCCCCAGTATTTGAATCCTTAAGGTCAACAATCGTTCCAACACCTACAGAATCAGAAGGAGCTTCGGTAAAATCGGTGGCCTTGGCACGCATCAGATCCGCCTGCAACTCAGCCTGTCTGGCAAGTAAGACCTTTTGGTCGTCTTTAGCCATCTGATATTCTGCATTTTCCTTGAGATCACCCAATTCACGGGCCGCTTCAATGGCCTGAGAATTAGCGGGAATTTTTACCTTGGTGATCTCGTCTAAATCAGCAAGCTTTCGATCGTAGCTTTCCTTGGATACAATCAAGGTATCATCTGTAACTGCGGAAGAACCTCCGGAGGAATCCCCAGCACCCTCGCCATCAATCATCGATTGGATCTTAGGGAATTTCTTGATGAAACGGGCAAGAAGGGATCTCTTGGTAAGGTCCTCAAAGCCAGGGTTGAGCAAAAGTGCCTGTGCTAAGTCCTTGGCATTTTCTTCGGACCCTTTGCCCAGAATATCGGAAAGTAACTCGCGGTCGTCCGACAAGATTTCTGCCAATGGAATTCTACGGCTGGTTGCATTTTTTAAGGACTCGTAATCAATCGCAGAGAAAACCGCAGTTAATAAGCGTGGATTAATCATATCGCCCAGCAGATCCTTAAATTTGGATAACCCGCGGAACTTGAGCATCCATAAAAGAACAGGTGCTTTAAGACTTTGTTCATCCAAGCAAGTGTTCAGGGATTTGATAAGAAGTTTCGATTCTTCGCGGTCGATCAGGAAGTGGGCACATTCTCCCGAAAATTTAACCGCGGTGTTTTGCAAGAGGTTGAGAATAATATCTTTCCAATTGTCAGGATAAGTACGTGCCACCAGATCCAGAAAGCGTGAGTGGAATTTGGCCGGCATTAAATCGGCCAGGGCAGGTAAATCCTCTTCGCATTCCTTAAGAATGGAAGCAGAGGTTGGCTCAAGCTTTTCTACATCCTCTTCCACATCACGGGCGAGATTGTTTCGCACCCAAATACCATACAAGCGGTCCGCCTGGCTGAGGTTTTTCGCCTCCATAATCGCAACGGTAAGGTCAGCAAGCACTTGGGGAAGATCGGCTTGCAGATCTTCTTTTTCCGCAGCTAAATCAAACAACTTCTCGGCAAGAACGATCTTCTCATACGATCTTTTTTCCTCAAAAAAGTCCTGAAGGATTTCCTGTTCAGGTTTAACTGGTTCATCGCGCAGAACATAGGGTTCATTCTTTTTGTTAGGAACCGCAATTCTTGGGTCTTTAACCAAAACTTTCTTGGTAGCAGTCCACCAGCGCTTAGCTTTGGACGAACCAAACATGTAATTGAGAATTCTCTCGATTTCACGCGAACTCATACACCCATCCACACCTTGTTCGAGAATTTTGATAATCAGTTCAGCTGGGTCTTTTTTAGCGAGCTTATCGATTTCCTCGGTATTTTTACGATGTTGGGCAAGGATACTTTCTTCAGGAAGAAGCTCCAGTTTATCTATACAAAATACAGGATCCATCGCGTGACTGGTGCGCTCATCATCCTCGAAATCAATCAGGATCATGCCCCGATCTTCATCAAATCCAGAAATCACCCCAAACCCCCAACTGCGGTGAATGCAGTAGGTTCCGGGATTCATGGATTCTAAGACCGTGCGTGAGCTTTCTAAGGATGGATCTTTTTCGACCAAACGATCGATGACTTCAGTATTCATTCAGGCTAATTTGTAAGTTCAGTTTCTTTGTTTCAGTCCCGTTGATTTTTAGCAAATGTGAGGAAAATGGCGAGTGAAAAGAAGCTAATCAGGCAGATACCAGGTCCTTGCTTCCTGCAGATTGCTTGACCGCAAGAAGAACCAGGGCCGGAAAAACCAGCCAAATTGCCCCGATGATGTAGGCAATCGAAGAACCATAGGTAAAGTAAATGAGCCCCGCAGAGATAGGCCCAATCGATCGGGCAATCGATCCACAGGAACGAAAAATACCGAGATTCACCCCCTGTTCCGACTCTTTGGAGCTTAAGGAAGTCAGTGCCGTGAGCGTAGGACTAATCAGAGCGACCCCTGAAGACATCAGAAAAAGACCTGGGTAAAACAAAGAGTAGGAATCAGCAAGGGCGATGATTAGGAAAGCGAAAAAACCGATCAAAATACCCAAATGAGCCATATTTCTTTCACCCATTCGATTCACAAACCGCCTCACCACCACGCCCTGCACCAAGATCAAAGTTCCCCCGATCAGCAAAAACATCTCTCCCAGGTCCTTGGGAGTAAAAGAAAACCTTTCCACCGCTAAAAAGGTAAGGGTAAATTCCATCCCAGAGAAAGAAATCATGTAAAATAAATAACTCATGCAGGTTCGTCTTGCATCTGGACTGGTCACCTCACCCATCCTGCAAACAGCCGGTAAAAATGATGTGGACTCGCTTCTTTTTTCAGGAGAAAGAGTTTCTCTAAAACCAATACTTAACCACAGTAAATTAAGGATGGCTAAGCAGAAACTTATGGTTGCAGCAGCAGAAAATGGATGCATCCCAAAGAAAACCAATTCAGAACCCGACCAATCCCACTGGGATGCGATTCCCCCGATAGCCGGTCCCAGTACAAACCCCAACCCAAAAGCAATGCCAACAAAAGCCATTCCTTTGGAACGCTTTTCGCGGGAGGTCACATCGGCGATTGCTGCAGTCGCCACCGAAATATTCCCACCTGCCATTCCACCGATCAAACGGGAAAGAACGAGAAGCCAAAAATTCCCGGACATGATCCAAAGAAAATACCCCACAGCTGTACCAAAAAGCGTGAACATCAGAATAGGTTTCCGTCCATATCGGTCGGAAAGCCCTCCCCAAATCGGAGCAAATACAAATTGCAAAACCGCATAGAGAGAGCCCAGGATTCCGCCAAATATTACGGTCTCCAAACGAAAACCTGGATTATCGATCGATGCCTGGTTTCCAAATGCACTTACCCAGGAAACAAAGCTGGATAAAATACCCCCTCCCATACTTTGCTCCAAAAAAAGATAGTGATCCAACATCGCCGGAAACAATGGGAAGATGATGGAAAATCCGACCATATCCAAAAAGATGGTCAGAAAAACGATCCCAAATACTGATTTCTTGGAATCACTCATATCGATTCTCCCGATCTTTCCTTTAGGGCAAGTCTTACATTTTCGGGAACCAATCCAGTCTCCTGATCGCCATACCGGTGCACTTGCTTGATCAGTTGTGAACTCGTGAAAAAATACTTCTGACTGGGCATTAAAAAGATTGTCTCGAGGCTGGAATCTAGGTGCCGGTTCATTTGAGCCATCTGAAACTCGTACTCAAAGTCTGAAATCACCCGCAACCCCCGAACCAATACTGTAGCTCCTCGGTCACGGGCATGCTCAACCAATAACCCATCAAACAGCTCAACGGTCACATTGGAAAATTCGGCAAGATTTTCTTCCACCATTTTTACCCTTTCGGCAGGCGAAAACATCGTACTTTTAGCAGAGTTCCCAGATGCAACCGCCACGATCACCTGCTCAAAAAGACGGGATGCCCTGGAAAGAACATCGAGGTGACCAAGAGTAACTGGGTCAAAGGTGCCTGGGTAAAGAGCGATGGCCATTCCTTTACACCTACCAATTATGCAGAAACAAGTCGATAACCAAGGAGTGTTTTGAGTTGTGGTTGCCAATATCTGGGTAAAGTTCTAAAGCCTTTGCATTCCGATGAACCTGCCAAACCTGCTTACTCTATCACGAATCCCCCTTATGGTTATCGTCGTGGCCCTACTCCATCCGTGGAATGGCCAACCCCTTCCTTGGGCATGGACGATTGCTTTGGTCATGTTTTTATTTGGGGCGTTAACAGATTGGTTGGATGGGTGGTTGGCCCGAAAGATGGGACAGGTCTCAGATTTTGGTAAATTCATGGATGCCTTAGTCGATAAAATTTTCACTATGGGCACCTTTGTAAGCTTGCTCGCTTTGGGAATTGTCGGTCTATGGGCACTCTTCCCGATTCTCCTCATCCTTGCCCGGGAATTTCTGATCACTGGACTGAGGTTAGTTGCGGCCGCACAGGGTAAAACCTTAGCAGCTGAAAAAGCAGGAAAAGTGAAAACTGTGATGCAGATTACATCGATTTGTTTATTTTTAGCCCACGGAGCGATTGAGAATGATCTATGCAAGCTGAAATCCTGGTCCGGTCTGTGCGATTGGGCAGATATCATTAACCAGTCTGCCCAGGTCAGTCTTATTTTTGCCTGTTTTCTGACGGTTTACTCTGGGTGTAATTACCTGATCAAATACTGGAGTGTATTCACTGGCAGTGAATCATAGGCGATGAATAGAGTCGTTCTTTTTTTTGCAACCCTTGGCCCTATTGGGAAAAACCTCCCTGCACCCGGCACCATGGGCTCGCTGGTGGGAACCATCTTCTTTATGATTCTCACTTTACTGATGGGATGGCCTGTTCATCTGATTGCCATTGGGTTTATCCCTCTTTTTCTGATCGGTATTCCCCTGTGCACCAGGGCCGAAATTCTTCTCGACCGAAATGACCCCGGAGAAGTGATTTGGGATGAATTTTGTGTGATCCCTTTTGTTTTTCTTCCCCTTGTAAATCTTCTTCAGCAACCTGTATCCAAGGAAACCTTTATCTGGATAGGTATGGGCTTCATTCTTTTTCGTTTTTTTGATGTGGCCAAGCCATGGATAATCCGATCAGCCCAAAAGCTTCCGCGAGGTTGGGGGGTGATGATCGATGATTTACTGGCCGCAGGAGCTGCCGCCTTGGTTCTTTGGGCATTAAAAACTTTTTCTTTGTCTTTTTTCTCCTGAACGATCTAAATCCTATCTGTGAGCGATCAACCATCAGATAATCCCCATAGCTTTACCTTAGAGGTGAGCAATAAAATGGGTGTGCATGCCCGCCCGGCAGCAATGATTGTTCGAATTGCCTCTCATTTTTCTGGTGAAATCTGGGTAACTAAAAAGGATGGAGAGCGGGTAAATGCCAAAAGTATCATGGGGATTATGATGCTGGCTGCGGCTCGTGGCTCTCAGTTAACCTTTGAGTGCGATCCTGCGGATGCTCAGGAACTTGAGCAACAGATGACCGAGCTTTTTTCTTCTAAATTTCAGGACGAATAGACTCAGCCTTTTGTCTGGCAAGTCAGCTTTTTATACAGCCTCAGAAATTCTCGATTCGTAGAAATCCTTGATTAACTCCTTCACCTCGGAAGGACGATACTTGCTCTCAGCATCCAGGGTAATTCTTTCCACTTCCTCCATGGAAAATCTGCGGGCAAAAAACTTTAATTCTGGAACCATCGATGCAGATGCACTGAATGAATCATAGCCCAGACCGATTAAGAGGGGAAGAAAATGCGGATCCCCGGCAATTTCTCCACAAACGGTAACTGGTAAACCTTGCTCATTGGCCACTTCGGCCACTTTTTTCAGTGAGCGTAATACCGCGGGGTGATGGGGTTCATAAAGAAACGCAATTTCGTTGTTCACCCGGTCCACCGCGAGCAGGTATTGGACTAAATCATTTGTACCCACACAAAAGAAGTCCGATTCCTGAGCAAGTAAATCACAAATCGCGACCGCGGCAGGGGTCTCAATCATACAACCCACCTTGATATCAGGGTCATAACTTTGTTTCCTCAGATCTAAAACCGACTTCGCCTCTTCAATTAATTCTTTGGTTCGAATCACTTCACCAATCCCAGAGATCATCGGAAGCATAATCCGAACATTTCCGTGTGCACTGGCTCGAAGAATAGCCTGCAGTTGATCCAGAAAAATCTTGGGGTTGCTTAAACAATAACGAATCGCCCGAAAACCCATAAAGGGATTTGCCTCTTTTTGATGATTCCAACCTTCAAGAAGTTTGTCCCCGCCTAGATCCAGAGTGCGAATCGTAATCTGCTTCCCCTCGGCCGCTTCCACCATGCTAAGGTATTCCTGATATTGATCCTCCTCAGAGGGAAGCGAATTGGTTTTAAGAAAAAGGGACTCCGTCCGGTAAAGCCCCACCCCTAGGCATCCGAATTCCAAGCCTTTTTGTACCTCGGCAGGTGTATCAGCATTTGCCCAAACCTTTAACGGCTTACCGTCTGCAGTTTCTGGGGGCAACTCGCCTTCCTCTTCGACAAGATTAAGTAGTTTTCTTCTCTGTACATCAACCTTACCATACCTAAAAAGAGTGCTCTCGCTGGGGTTGATAATTGCGACCCCTTCGAAGCCATCAATCAATAATTCATCCCCTTCACTTAACTTATCCGTCAATCCACGCAACCCGACCACAGCAGGCACACCACTGGCCCGGGCCATGATCACTGAGTGGCTGGTCTGACCACCAAGATCCGTGGCGATCCCTAAAATCTTGGACCGATCGAGAGCCGCTGTATCAGAGGGGGTAAGGTCTTCCGAGACCAAAACCTTGGGTACATCCAAAAAAGCAGTGCCAGAAGCTGTGGTTCCAGACAAGCAGCGTTGCAATCTCCTGGAAATATCCCGTAGGTCCACCGCTCTTTCCCGAAGATATTTGTCTTCCAACTGGTCAAAGAAAGCCAAGTATTTTTCCGTTACCCGATGAACACATTTCTCAACATTTTCACCCGATTCGCGGACCTCCTTCTTTACATCCTCAATCAGGGCACGATCCTCGAGCACCAGCATATGTGCATCAAAAATTCCCGCCTCTTTTTCCCCGAGGTTTTTGGCCACATCCTCCCGAATGGTACGAATTTCTGACTTGGTCATTTCCAGGGCCTCAAGAAAACGATTAATTTCTTCCTCTTGGTCAGACTCACTCACTTCATAGGTTGCCACCCGTACTTCATCGTGAAGGAAACGAAATACAGGGCCATGGGCAATGCCCGGAGATGCAGGAATGCCAAATAGCATCAACTCTGACTTCTCATTATTATCGTGAATCATACCTAAAAATTTAAACCAACCGATTAGTATGGCTTAAATATCGAAGCAGGGGAAACAAATTATTTAGTACCTACCCAAGACAATCAGGGTATGATTTCGGTATCTTTTACCCAGCAATCGTCTCCAAAAGAATTGAAAATAAGCTCTTTCAGCAAGGCAATCTGATCAAACCCTTCGGGAATTAAGACAAAACAGGTACTTCCGCTTCCGGACATTTTGGGCACCAATCCAAATTGTTTCTCGATTTGCTGAAAAAGCACGCGATAGTAAAGATGCTTGGTAAATACCGGATATTCCAAGTCGTTGTGCAACAATTCAATCGTGCTAAGCTCCCCATGCTCCCATAGGTTGATTCGCTCTTTTGCCCAGTGATCTGTGGAGTATTTCTTATGCTTGGCTAGATTTTGGTAAACTTCTGCGGTGGAAAATCCGATATTTGGCCTGAACAACAATACTTTTTGTCCAACCAACATTTCGGATACAAGGGGAGCAACAGGCCGAATCGACTCTCCCCTACCCTCGGCAACACATATTCCGTCCACGAAAAAACTCGGGCAATCGGATCCGATCTCGGCACTCAATTGAACCAAATCTGCATGGGACAACTGGGAGTTACCCAACTGATTGAGAGCAAACAAGGTGGAAACCGCATCTGAACTACCTCCTCCCAAACCAGCCATCGATGGTATTTGCTTTTTTAATGAAAGCTCCACCCCCCAGGACTCTCCCGTTGCTTCGAACCACTTACTGGCAGCCCGGAAAACCAAATTTTGAGGATTTTCCAACTCAGGATATCCTGGGCAAGCCAACTGGATGCCGCTTTCTTTGCCAGTTCTTCGAACCTCCAAAATATCACCCAAAGCAAGCTTTGCCATCAGGGTGGTTAGTTGATGATAGCCATCATCCCTCTTTCCAGTAATCGCCAGAAAAAGATTTATTTTAGCCGGGGCAAATACCCTTACCAGCGTGGAAGTTTGCTCTATCATTCGGTTCCTCATCTATCGGGCTCAAGAATAATTCGGAAAAGAAAGAGGTGCGATACAAGAATTGAATTGGCTCACCCATACACCTCGACATGATGTGAAAAAATGAGCCATTCATCCCCTGAGATCATTCTCGCCCTCGATTTAGAAAATCGTGAGCAAATCAACCAAGTTCTCCATGCCACAGGCAATCGGTTACAGTGGGTCAAAGTAGGTCTGCAAAGCTACCTGCGCGACGGCAAGCCACTGATCCAAGAACTTTCTGAATCAGGGAAAAAAGTATTCCTCGATCTCAAACTTCACGACATTCCCAATACGATGGAGAAAGCACTGGAAAGCCTGGCTGAACTACCTGTTGGGATGATTACCCTGCACGCATGTGCGGGTCCAGAAGCACTCGCCCGTTGTGCCAAATTTGCCCGTGAATTTCTACCCGAAGTTACT
>JAYPAW010000008.1:0-16751 GCA_038123915.1 Opitutales bacterium | reverse complement strand
ACACAGCATTTCCAATGCTGCACAATCGGCCACTCTGTCACCTCTCCGATGCGAATAAGGAGAAAATTAATGAATAAGTTGGTACCTTCCGTCAATGTTCAAAAATGAGGCGTAAGTAAAATTCTTCGAGCTAGTTATAAATACCTATGTAAATGGTTTTCGGGTTTGCTTGTTTTGAAGAATTAACTAAGAAAATATAAATGGTTTCTGACGAATTCGGTTATAACAGCAAAGTTGAAGGTGAGGTGATTGTCACTCGTGCCGATGCAGTCGTTAACTGGATTCGTAAACACTCTGTCTGGCCAATGCCCATGGGGCTTGCCTGTTGTGCGATTGAGCTAATGGCTTCTGCCGCGTCCAGGTATGATATTTCCAGATTTGGTATGGAAGTCATGCGGTTTTCCCCTCGCCAATCTGACTGCATGATTGTCGCGGGAACCGTCACCTACAAAATGGCAGAAGTGGTCCGTAGAATATATGATCAAATGGGGGACCCTAAATGGGTGGTTGCCATGGGTGCTTGTGCCTCAACTGGTGGCATGTACCGATCTTATGCTGTCATGCAAGGAGTTGATAATGTCGTGCCTGTAGATGTCTATGTAAGTGGATGTCCTCCGCGTCCCGAAGCTTTGTTGGATGCGATGATGAAATTACAGGACAAAATCGGGAGAGAATCGTCTGTTAAAAACCTGACTAAAACTCCCGTGCCTGTTTCTGCTTCCTGATATCATGATTGACGAAGACTTCGTCAAATCCCTACTCAATGGGCGAGAATTTCTTAAACTCTTGCACCAGAATGACTGCCTGACCATTGCCTGCGAACCACAGCATTTTGTTTCCTTTTGTGAGCACCTTAGGGATCAGGAAACCTTCGATTTGCTGGTAGATTTAACTGCATTAGACCATGGCGTGGAAGCTGATACTCGTTTCTCCACGGTTACCCACATTTACTCACTGGTTCATAAATCCTACATCCGGATTCATGTTGACTGCTTGGATAACGAATCCCCTTCCGTACCCTCCCTTTCGTCCGTATTTCCTGCGGCTAATTGGCATGAGCGGGAAACCTTCGATATGTTTGGGATATGTTTTATTAAGCATCCCAACCTTAAACGTATCTTAATGTGGGATGATTACCCTTATTTTCCTCTTCGAAAAGAATTTCCTTTGGCTGGTATTGAAGTTCCTTTACCTGCTGCAGATGTTTCGGAGGTTACAGGTGCAGCCGTTGATCCTGCCCCAATGATGGGTGGTCCATTTGTTTCATCCGGTAATTCAAGATTGAGTCAGTCTGAGCCTCGTGCCAAGGATGAGAGTTGGACAGAAGATTCTGAAAAGCCCTTATGAGTACCACGGTAAAAGAAGTCCAAATAGGGGATGTTGGTGCCAAAGCGGCCATGCATTCAGATGAGGGTAAGATGACTCTAAATGTTGGACCTTCCCACCCAACAACCCACGGCGTGCTGAGATTAATGATGGAGCTTGATGGGGATCTGATTACCCGTTGTGAGCCTGTTCTCGGGTACCTTCATCGCGGAGATGAAAAGATCGCTGAAAATATGACTTACAACCAGTTTGTACCCTACACAGACAGACTGGATTACCTCGCTCCGCTCGCAAATAATGTTGCCTATGCCATCACCGTAGAAAAATTGGCTGGGGTTGAGTTGCCTGAACGTTGTGAAGCGATTCGTGTTTTGATATGCGAAATGGCACGCATTTCCAGCCATCTACTCGGAATGGGTGTCTTTGGTATGGATGCAGGGGCATGGACTCCTTTCATGTACACATTTACAGAGAGAGAAAAATTATACTCTCTGTTTGAGGAATTAACTGGGGCCCGATTTACCACGAGCTACACTCGTATCGGAGGGGTTGCCAGGGATCTTCCTGATGGCTGGCTCCCTAAGGTAGAGAAATTTGTGGATGAATTGCCTAAAGCGATTGATGAAGTCGAAAAGTTACTCACCCGGAATCGGATTTTTCTCGATCGAACTGAAGGAGTTGGAACGATCACCAAAGAGGACGCGATCGCATTTGGTATAACCGGCCCAAATTTACGGGCAAGTGGCGTAGACTTAGATCTCCGCAAGGACAAGCCTTACAGTGGGTATGAGAAATACGAATTTGATGTGCCTATTGGTACCCGTGGCGACTGTTATGATCGCTACCTCGTTCGTATTGAGGAAGTGCGGCAAAGCATTCTAATAATTAAACAAGTCATTGCTACCATGCCTAAAGGTTTGTGGTATGCTGAAGATGCCAAAAAAATATTTGCTCCGCAAAAAGACAAAATCATGACGAGCATGGAAGAATTGATTCAAAATTTCATGATCGTTACGGAGGGGCCTCAGGTGCCTCCTGGTGAAGTCTATTTTGAAGCTGAAAACCCGAAAGGTGCACTTGGTTTTTATCTTGTGTCCAAGGGGGGTGGGGTGCCTTACCGTCTTAAGATTCGTGCCCCCAGCTTTTGCAATCTTAGCATTTTAGAAAAGCTTGTGCCTGGGCACATGCTCAGTGATATCACCGTGATTTTAGGTAGCTTGGATTTTGTGATGGGAGAATGCGATCGTTAATATGACCAACTCCTTAAATTTATCTGATAATACTTTGTCGAAAATCGACGAAATTATTCCCAAGTACCCCGAGAAAAGAAGTGCAGCCCTTATGGTGATTCATCTTGTTCAGGATGAACTTGGTGCAATCAATGACTCCGCTTGTGAATGGATAGCGAACCGACTTGATTTACAGCCCATTAACATAAAAGAGCTTGTTACCTTCTATCCCATGCTCAGAGAAAAGCCCTGGGGTCGAAAACATGTTCGTGTCTGCAGAACTCTGCCCTGTGCTTTACGTGGTTCTTATGCAACCTGTAAATCCTTCGAGAAAAAATTAGGTGTTAAGGAAGGTCATGTTCGAGATGATGGAGAATATTCTCTAGAGTTTATGGAGTGCCTTGCTGACTGTGGCCAAGGACCGGTGGTTATTGTGGATGAAAAAACTTATGAAAATGTGGAAGGGGAACGTGCCGAAAAGTTTGCCGATCTTCTTTTGGATGGAAAACTGGAAGAGTCTGATGAGTTTGTGAGCTATGAAGATGCCCTACTCAAGAAGACCAAAGAATAATTAGACCTATTTACCGATGACCGCACATCCTCAGGAAAGAAGACTCATCCTCAAACATGCCGATGACCCATCTTACTCCAATCGCATCAGCTGTTATCTTCGCGAGGGTGGTTACGAAACCTTAAAAAAAGCCTTTTCGATGAAGCCAGAAGAAGTCGGAGAAGAGGTTCTCAAGTCTGGAGTTCGCGGGCGAGGAGGGGCAGGTTTTCCTGCTGGCATGAAGTGGAAATTTTTGGATCGTAAATCTGGTAAACCAATTTACCTGATCTGCAATGCAGATGAGTCTGAACCGGGTACTTTTAAAGACCGCCAAATTATGTACAAAGACCCTCATCAACTGATTGAGGGAATGATGATTGCAGCCTATGCCATCGGGGCGAAGCAAGCATTTATCTACATCAGGGCTGAGTTTCATGAAGGGGCACGCATCCTGAATCGTGCTATCCAAGAAGCCAAAGACAAGGGGTATTGTGGAGATAATATTCTTGGGAGTTCCTACTCTTGTGATTTAGTGGTTCATCGGGGTGCTGGTGCCTACATATGCGGTGAGGAAACCGGCTTAATCGAGTCGTTAGAGGGAAAACGTCCAAATCCTAGAATAAAACCTCCATACTTTCCTGCAGTCCTCGGCCTTTATCAGTGCCCAACCATCGTGAACAATGTCGAGACCCTCTGTAATGTTCGTCATATCGTGGAGATGGGCGGGGATGAATTTGCCAAAATCGGTAAGCCTAACAACACCGGAACCCGTATTTGGTGTGTATCCGGGCAGGTTATGAAACCTGGATATTATGAATTTGAATGTGGTGCCCTTACTTTAGGAGAGATGATTTTTGGCGTCTGTGGTGGTTTGCGTCCCGGTCGCACGCTCAAAGCTGTTATCCCTGGTGGTTCTTCTGCCAAGATCTTGAAAGCGGACGAGAGATTTACCGGTAAATTAAAAGATGGTACAGAATTTGACTGGGGTTTGGAAGATATTCCCCTAGATTTTGACGGACCTGCATCGGCGGGAAGTATGTCTGGTTCAGGGGGGATTATCGTAATGGATGATACCGTAGATATCGTCGAGGCCATGGCTAATATCAATGCCTTTTATGCCCACGAATCCTGCGGACAATGCACGCCTTGTCGGGAAGGTTCTCTTTGGATGCGTAAAATCACTCAAAGAATGTGTTCCGGAGGAGCCCGGGAAGAGGACGCCGATCTTCTGCTTTCGGTCGCGAATCAAATTGAAGGGCGCACAATTTGTGCATTTGGGGAAGCGGCAGCATGGCCCACTCAGAGTTTTGTGACAAAATTTAAAGATGACTTCATCAAAAAGGCGTCTGAATCAGAGGAAGAGAAAAACTCTCGAAAACTTCAACTCATATAATCCCAAGTTTTTATGATCTCTCCATCTAAAGAAGATTTGGTAACCATTACCTTGAATGGGGTGGAGGTTGAAGTACCCAATGGAATCAATGCTGTCGAAGCTGCTGCCCTGCATGGAAAAGAAGTTCCTCATTACTGCTATCATCCCAAGCTTAGTGTAGCCGGAAATTGTAGGATGTGCCTTGTGGAGATGGGTACTCCTATGAGGGATCGAGCAACGGGTGAAGCGATTCTTGAGGATGATGGATCTCCAAAAATTGGTTGGGTCCCCAAGCCAGTGATTGGATGTGCCACGAATGTGTCTGCGGGAATGCATCTTCGTACAGAATCCCAATTGGTTACAGAATGCCGTGAAGGTATTATGGAGTTTTTGTTGGTCAACCATCCCTTGGATTGCCCAATCTGTGATCAGGCTGGCGAGTGTCGGCTTCAGGAGTTTGCCACGGATTACGGAAGGGGATTTAGTCGTTACATCGAGCGAAAAAATGTAAAGCCCAAACGGACTCGTCTTGGACCCCGTGTGACTTTGGATGACGAAAGGTGTATTTTGTGTTCCCGTTGTATCCGCTTTTCCCAAGAAGTGGCCAAAGATGATGTTTTAGGTTTTGTTGATAGAGGAAGTTTTTCCACACTTACCTGTTTTCCCGGCAAAGAATTATCGAATAATTATTCTCTCAATACGGTAGACATTTGTCCGGTCGGTGCACTGACGAGCACAGACTTTAGGTTCAAAATGAGAGTATGGTTTTTGAAAGAAACCAACAGTATTTGCACCGAAAGCAGTGCCGGATGCAATACGATCATTTCCAGTAGGGAAGGGGTGATCCAGCGAATTACCCCCCGTAGAAATGATTTAGTCAATGATACATGGATGACTGATTCTGGAAGAGAACTCTACAAATCTGTAAAATCCGAGAATCGCATTCTTAGACCCTCAGTAGATGGTAAGGATCTCCCGCTCGCTGACGCAATTTCTTCGGCGGTTCTAAGCTTGAAGGATCGAAAGGTTGGCGTGGTTGCAAGCTGCAAGTCCTCATTGGAGGAGCAGTTTTTGACCCGACTTGTAACCCAATCAACAAACGCTCAGGTTTACATTCGTGGACACTTTGGAGAAGATGATGGAATTTTACTTTCTGCAGATCGTACTCCCAATTTAAGAGGTGCTTTAATCACCGGGCTCACAAGCACTTATCCAGAGGACCATTTGAATGGACTCAACCAAGCATTGGCTGCTGGTGAATTGGAAACCCTCCTTGTTCTCGATGAAGATATCCTCTCTTCTGGTGTGGATCAGCAAAACCTCAAGGATGTAGATATTATTTACTTAGGTACTCACAGCAACGCTACATCCAAAGGGGCTCGCGTTGTCTTGCCTAGCTTTACAGTTTTTGAGAAGGAAGGATCCTTTATCAACCGATCATTTATTGTTCAAGCCTTCGAACAAGCGATACCTGGACCTGTTGGTTTGTCTTCGCAGTTGGATATCTTATCCCAAATTTTAAATCTACTGGACCCAGATTCGGAGCCATTGGATGCTACATTGAATGGGGTTTGGAAATCTATGGGAGAATCATTTCCTGATTTATTAGGCGTCAGCAATTTCCAAACTCTTAGGAAAGCACCTTTTCAGATAGATGGTTCCAAATGGTTCCATCTGGATTTTGCAGAGCAAAGTGCACTGAATTTCGAGCCAATGAAGGGAGCTCATGTATGACTTTTGAGTGGATGCCTGACACTCTTTGGTTTTCGGTATTACTGAAGGTTTTTTATGCACTTATGATGATCGGTGCGGTGATGACTATGGCGGGTTATTCCGTACTCGCAGAGCGCAAAGTAAGTGCTTGGATGCAAGGCCGTGTCGGCCCAAATCGTACAGTTCTTCCTTTCGTGGGATCGATCCCTTTGGTCGGTCCACTTTTGAAAGGGTTGGGTATGTTTCAGCCGCTCGCAGATGGCCTGAAGTTTCTATTTAAAGAAGAAATCGTCCCTGGGCATGTAAACAAGTTTTACTATTATTTAGCCCCTTTAGTTGCCCTAGTTCCTGCTCTCACAACCATGACTGTCCTACCTTTTGGTCAGATGTATTGGGAGGATGGCACCACATCAACCCTTGCATTAGCCGACTTGGAAGTAGGTATTTTATTCGTCTTTGCAGTATCATCCTTGGGGGTTTATGGCATCGCCTTGGCTGGTTGGTCTTCCAATAATAAGTATTCTTTCCTGGGAGGAATTCGTTCTTCTGCACAGATGATTTCCTATGAACTGGCCATGGGGCTTTCTCTCCTTCCTGTATTCTTATGGGTTGCTGCCCCTGGTGTCTCTGCCTCTGGGTTGAGTATATCGGGCATTGCCAATTCCCAGGAGGGAGCCGCTTGGTTGATTATTGTTCAACCTTTATCTGCTCTTATATTTTTAATTGCTCTTTTTGCAGAGACCAACCGACTGCCTTTTGATATGCCTGAGTCAGAAACTGATTTGGTGGGTGGTTTTCATACCGAATATGGAAGCTTCAAATTCGGCATTTTCTTTGTGGCCGAATACGCTCACATTGTGATCGGTTCTGCTCTGTTTACCCTCTTGTTTCTTGGAGGCTGGCATTTTCTCCCCTTTATGAATGATCCATGGCCGGCAAACTGGATTGGTTCCTTAATTGGAGTGGGTTGGTTCCTTTGCAAAACCGTTTTTCTTATCTTCTTCTTTATCTGGATTCGTTGGACCTTACCTCGTTTTCGTTACGATCAGGTTATGCACCTGGGTTGGACAAAATTGTTGCCTGTGGCCCTTGCGAATCTGATCGTTTATATCGTCATCGTTACTATCCTTGACGGAAGCTTTTAAATTTCACTTTCGATAACTCATGGCCAAAACAGTTGTATTAGAACGAAAACCTCTGTCTTTCTCTGAGAGGACTTATCTTCCTCAAATT
The DNA here is from genome assembly GCA_038123915.1 of Opitutales bacterium. Classification (GTDB taxonomy): domain Bacteria; phylum Verrucomicrobiota; class Verrucomicrobiia; order Opitutales; family Seribacteraceae; genus Chordibacter. The sequence goes on along the minus strand of JAYPAW010000008.1, from coordinate 9,328 downwards.
GCGACGGGTCTGAAAACTACTTTTACCAATATGTTCAAGCCTAAGGTTACACTTCAATATCCTGAGGAAAAACCGCACATTCCCAATAATTATCGGGGAGTCCCGACCTTGGTTAAGGATCCAAATGGTAGAGAAAAATGTGTATCCTGTCAGCTTTGCGAATTTGTCTGCCCTCCCAAGGCTATTCGTATTACACCCGGAAGCGTACCCGAAGACCAAGAGCATCGTGAACATGTGGAAAAGGCTCCACAGGAGTTTGAAATTAACATGCTTAGATGCATCTACTGTGGATACTGCCAAGAGGTCTGTCCTGAAGAGGCTATTTTCTTGCAGGATCAGTATTCCTCTTCTGGGTACAGTCGTGAGGAAATGATCAATAACAAACAAAAGCTCTACGAATTGGGGGGAACTTTGCCTGACCGCCACTACAAGTGGGATAAGAAAAAACAGGCTGAAGAACATGGAAATACCCACTAATATTTTAAACGCATCTATTTTTTAATGAGTACTGTCGACCTATTATTTTGGATCTTTGCCGCTCTATCGGTGGGTGGTGGGTTATCCATGGTTTTATCTCGGCACCCCGTGTCTGCTGCCATGTTTATGATTGTTTCTCTTGTCGGCGTGGCTGCTCTCTTTGTTTTGCTCGAATCATTCTTTTTAGCGGTCCTCCAAGTTCTTGTCTACGCAGGTGCAGTTATGGTTTTATTTTTATTCATTATCATGCTGCTGGATGTGGGGCCCGGAGCTTCCAAAATCAATTTATCAAATTGGAAAACTGGTCTTATTGGATTTGGAACTTCATGCCTTTTAATTTTTCTTTTGAGTGCTTTGTTTCCTACTCATGAAGGTGCCTCACCTACCAATCAGATATGGCCAGTCCTAGATAATGCTTCAGATTCATTATCCACAAATTCCCTTTTCTTTTCCACGGATATCTCAGCGTTTGGATATGCATTGATGACCAAGTATATGCTTCCGGTTCAAATATCCGGATTTTTACTTCTGGCTGCTATGATTGGGGTGATTATTTTGAGCAAAAAAGCTGGTAGCCCTTCTTCAAATTCTTAATTTTTCACTCTTTCTTTGTTGATGCTAACCGTCACTCCACACCATTTTCTCATTCTAGCCTTTGTCCTCTTTGGCATTGGTTTTTTAGGTTTATTGATTCGAAGAAATATTTTGCTGATGCTGATGTCTCTTGAATTGATGCTGAATGGTATCAATGTCGCTCTTGTCACATTTTCCCGTGTTGGAAATAACCTGGATGGTGGAATTTTTGTATTTTTCATTATGACAGTTGCGGCTGCTGAAGTGGCTGTGGGGTTAGCCTTACTCGTTGCACTGTATAAAAAACGAAAAAGCGTTTTCACCGACGACATGGCTTTGCTTAAAAATTAATTAGAATATGATCAATTTGGCATTAAGCTTACTTTTTTTACCTTTTGTTTCCGCATTGGTCATCCTGCTTTTTCTGCGATCCAAAGGAAACCTTGCTTCGCTTGTCTCTGTTTTTACCGCTGCAGGTATCTTATTCCTTTCTCTTTTACTTTTATTTAAGACCCAGGATAGTTCGCTAGTTTGGAACACTGCCTGGTTTACAATGGGTTCTTGGGAACTTCGTTTTGGAGTGTTACTCGACGATCCTGCTCGGTTACTTTTATTTATCGTAGCCTTCGTTGGTTTGTTGATTCACATTTTTAGCCTCGGTTACATGGAAAGTGATCCTGCTCGCCCAAGGTACTTTGGGGGTCTTTCGATCTTCATGTTTTCCATGATCGGAATTACGCTGGCGGATAACCTGATTATGATTTTTGTTTTTTGGGAATTGGTCGGTTTCAGTTCTTACCTTCTGATTGCACACTATTTTCAAACTGATGAAGCCGCAAAAGCTTCCAGGAAAGCCTTTATCGTTAATCGGGTGGGGGACTTTGGATTTCTTATAGGAATTGTCCTAACTTATTGGACTTTTGGAACTGTAAACCTTGGAGAACTCGCGGATCTAGCTGATTTTTCTCCGAGCCTGATCACAACTGGATTATGCCTAGCTCTAGCATGTGGTTTTATCGGCAAGTCTGCTCAGTTTCCCTTGCATGTATGGCTGCCTGATGCGATGGCAGGACCGACTCCAGTTTCTGCTCTGATTCATGCGGCAACTATGGTTGCTGCAGGTGTTTATCTGTTAATCAGAATTGATTTTCTTTTTACTGAACAAGCCTTGGGCTTGATTGCATTTCTCGGGGCGGCCATGGGCTTGTACGCTGGATTTTGTGCCCTTGTCCAACGAGATATTAAGAAGATCTTGGCTTATTCTACGCTTTCCCAATTAGGCTACATGGCAGCTGCCTTTGGATTGGGGGCTCCGGGATTGGCTCTTTTTCACCTGACCACCCATGCTTTCTTTAAGGCTCTTATGTTTCTGGGGTCAGGGTCTGTTATTCATGCCTGTCACCATGAGCAGGATATCTTTAATTATGGTGGATTAAGAAAAAAGATGCCGATCACTGCGTGGACCTTTTTAATCGGTGTACTTGCTATTTCAGGTGTTAATTTCCTATCCGGATATTACAGCAAAGATGCTATCCTTCTCTGGGCTTACAATTTTAATCTCCCCATATTTAGTCTTCTCTATGCGGGTGCACTCTTGACGGCTACTTACATGTTTCGACTCTATTTTATTTCTTTTGAAGGAGAGGCCCGCTCTGATCATTCCCGAGCAGCCAAAGAAAATAGCCTGTACATGACCTTACCGCTCATCTTGCTGGCTGTTCTTTCAGTTGTTGGTGGTTTAAATATCCTCTACCCATTGAATCTAGGTTCCTATTTTGCACCTGATCTATCTGCGGTTTCCTTCCTTCCGCATCACCTGTGGATGGTTGTTTTGGGAACATCAGCTTGGATCATTGGCTTGGTAGTTGCTCGTAAAATGTACGCACGGGTAGATAAAGAAGATCCCCTTTCGCAATCTGCACCTGGCTTCTTTGAAATTTGTCAGAGCAAGCTGTTCTTCGATCAGATCTATTCTTTTTATATTAATAAAATACAAGATCCATTTTGTCGTTTTATGGAGGTGATGGAGCTTTTATTTATATCGGGTCTTATGGTTCGTGGTTCTGCAGGCGTTACTGCACTGATCGCGATGCTGGCTAAAGCCTGTTACATTGGGAGAGTTCATGCGTATGCCCTTTGGTTTATGCTTGGTACATTGGGTTTCATTATCTACTCCTTTGGGATATTTGAGTAAGCTCTTACTTATGAACCTGAATACGATACTTTTACTTGGTTCTATTGTTGTTCCGGCGGTTGGTTCTCTATTGTTTTTTGCTGGTTTACCGAAGGAGGATAGTTCGATCAAAAAGCTCTCATACCTTGTGTTTGGGTTTCCTTTCATTGCCTCCATCCTTTTATTCCTCAATTTTGACCCGGCACAGGAATATTGCTTTGAAATTCTTTATTCCAGGATGGGTTTACAAGAGCTTGGTATCACTTTTCATCTTGGTTTGAATGGAGTATCGAGTCCACTTTTTGCTATGGCAGGCATCATCGGTTTTGCTGCTGGAATCTCTGCGATCAATTCTGGTGCCGAACGCCTTCGTCTCTACCTTGCACTCCTTTCTATCATGTTGTCTGGTTTGATGGGTTTGTTTGCAAGTGTGGATCTATTCTTTTACTACCTTTTCCACGAGTTCGCGCTCATCCCTACCTTCATCATGATTGGACTTTGGGGAGGTCGTGATCGTAGAGGGATAGCTTTGGAGATGACTATTTATCTTACTCTTGGTGCGTTGATATCGTTGTCTGGTCTTGTCGCTCTTAATGTGATGGTTGATGCGCCTAAATTTGATTTCCCTCATCTCTCCGAAGCACTGGCTCAGGTTTCACTATCGGATCGATCTGCCTACAATGTATTTGGTTTGTTGCTTTTTGGTTTCGGGATCTTAGTTGCCCTCTTTCCATTTCATACATGGGCTACCCGTGGGTATGATGCGGCCCCCACCTCAGTATCCATGTTGCATGCGGGAGTCCTTAAAAAGTTTGGTTTGTATGGTCTTATCCAGATTGCGGTTCCCTTACTCCCACAAGCTGCAGAATGCTGGAGCCCATGGATCATGTGGCTAGCCTTAGGGAACATTTTGATCGTTGGTTTTGTAGCGATGGCTCAAACGAGTTTTAAGGCGATGATTTCTTATGGTTCTGTAATGCATATGGGGTATTGCTTCCTCGGTATTGCAGTTTGTAGTACGATGGGTGTTGGTTCTGCGGTTATGCTTATGTGTGCCCATGGCCTCTCGGTTTCATTGATGTTCCTTTTGGCAAGTTATGTTAGAAAGCGAACCAATACATTTGAAATGGATGAAATGGGAGGGTTAGCTGCAAAAACTCCTTTGCTTGCCTGTTTTTGTCTCGCAGCAACTCTTGCCACGATCGGACTTCCCGGGTTTGGTAATTTTTGGGGAGAGTTTGGTGTGTTTCTTTCCTTGGGGGAGAACAAAGACCACTTGGTTTTTCTAATTCTGGCGGCATTAGGAATTATCATTTCAGCAGTCTTTGGTTTGCGTGCAGTGGCTAAAATCTTTTTCGGAAATGAATCTGAGGAGTTCAAAAAGAGCACCCAAGACTCTATGGTTACTGACCTGAGCAAGTCTGAGATCTTACCTGCAACCTTTATCCTGGTCCCTCTGTTCTTAATTGGAATTTGGCCCCTGACGATTTCTCACAGAATTGATACGGAAATTGGACAAAGGTATGCTGAATTAGAATCACAATCCTCTTCTTTTAAACCTTCCTGTTGCCCGGACAGCGAAGAAAATCCTAAAGAAGCGAACCCACTTCTTCCCTAGGCGACTTTGGTATGGAATCTTATTTGAATTTTGCAAAAGATAATTTATGGGGCGAAATCTGGCCTGAGCTTACTCTTTGCCTAGGTGCACTGATTGTCCTTGCTCTTGATTTATTTTCAAATTCCTCAGTCGGAAAGAAGAGAGCCGGTCAATTTGCCATTCTTTTTCAAATTATTCTTTTTATCGTTCATCTTCTTGATTATCTGCTCCTCAGACATACTTTTGATCGGGAAAGCTTTTCGGGCATGCTCAAGCATGGGATTCATCAAGACATAACTAGAAGCTTTTTTCTATTGTCTTCTGTATTAGTTTCTTTTTTGGCTCAATTTTTCCTCCACTCAAGGAGACTTAGAATTGGCGAGTTTCATCATCTCACTATGGTTGCCACTGCTGGGTTGATGATACTTTGCCAAAGCCAGCACTTCATTGTTTTCTTTGTCGCTTTGGAGACTGTAGCTCTTTGTTTCTATCCACTAGTTGCTTTCAATCGGGAATCCCCAAAATGCTTGGAAGCAGGAATAAAATACCTGATTTTTGGAGCACTGAGTTCAGCTTTGCTTCTTCTTGGAATTGTTCTGATCTATGGAGTGGGAGTTAACCCCGAAGCCTGGGGTGCAAGTTTAGCGAATACTTCCACTTCCGATGCTTTTTCCTTTGATGCAGTTTATCAATTAATTGCTGCAAACCCTGACCATTCTCTTATTCGTGCGGGGGTAGTTTTGATTCTTTCGGGTATCGCATTCAAAGTCGGTGCTGCTCCTTTTCAAATTTGGGTTCCAGATGTTTACCATGGAGCACCTATGCCCGTTACAGCATTTTTGGCTGTATCATCCAAAGCTGCTGGTTTTTTTGTTCTCCTTACTCTGGTGAACGGGCCTTTTTCAGGTTTAAGTGAATTCCTCTTACCCCTCCTTGGTTTTATTGCTACCTTTACTATTTTCTTTGGTAACTTAGCTGCATGCACACAAAGAAATATTAAAAGGATGCTTGGTCTTTCCGGAGTAGCTCATGCTGGTTATCTCATGGTTGCGGTTATGGCATCCATGATTCTTCCAGGTACTAGTGATCGGGCGGTATGGATCCTTTTCTTTTATATGTTTACTTATCTATTGGCTTCGTTTGCGGTTTTCGGAGTTATGACAATTGCGAAGGTAAGGGATGATTCAGAGCACGAATTTACAGATTATGAAGAGCTTTTAAGAAAAATTCCTTGGGCAGGGTTGACTTTGGTAGTAGGAATTGGGTCATTGGCAGGTATTCCGCCTCTTGCTGGCTTCATTGGAAAGCTTCTTTTATTTAGCGTGGCATTGGAAGCGGAGCTTTACTTTTCCATTATGGCTATGGTTATTGGAGTGGTGATCTCTATTTATTATTATTTTGGATGGATAAGAGAAATTTGCTTTCAGCCTCGTCCTGTTTTCGAAGATGATGAACCAAAGCATGATGCCTGGGAAGATGCTGACCGTGTTGGGTACATCAAACCCTTGTTGCTCTCTCTTCTTTTTGCATCGATCATACTTGGGATTTGGCAGGGACCCCTTGGCGATGCATTTTAAAAATTTACTTCTCTTTTTCCCTTTTGTTGTACATATGCTCGGGTGGCGGAATTGGTAGACGCATCAGACTTAGGATCTGGTGTCCTTTTGGACGTGGGGGTTCAAGTCCCCCCTCGAGCACTTATTCCCTAATGTTTTGAACGCAAACTTGTTAGGGTTTTTCAAGTAAGTTACAAAGGTAAATCTGTTCTTGCTTTGGATTTCAGGTATGCCATTGTGAACAACATGCGAAATTCTTGTCTTTCTTACCTTAAACAAGGATGGTTTGGCTTACCTTTGTTTTTTCTTGGTTTGGGATCTCTTGCTTTTAGCCAACTTGAGACAGATTCATCTTCCCAGAATTCAACTGCAGCTGAGCTTGCTTCTTCGATCGATTCTAAGATTCGACAGGGGGAAGAGTTAATTACTAATCTTCGCAAAGAAATCAGTTTGTCATCCCAAAATCAGATTTCTTCGATCGAACAAAAAATTTCTTCCAAAGAACTTAGCAAAGAGGACAAGGGTATTCTCAGGGCTCAATTTGATAATCTTGTTTCACGCTACAAGAATCGTGAAGGCTCGATGAACGATTCCATTTCGCAAACTGAGGAAAGAGTTTCGAGTGCGAAAGAAATTTTCGGTGACATCCAAAGTAATTTTGCAGGAAGGTTGGAGGAAGCCCGTCCTGCTCTCCTTGCTGTTTCTGAAAACCTAGATGGTTCTCTTGTCGAGTTGGAAGCCCTATCCACCATGTCCAGTGGGTTGGTCAAAGATTTCAGTTACGAAGCATCCACACTGGATAGCCAAGCTGAGGCAAGTTTTGCCCAACGACTTCCCTCACCGCCCAATGCCACTTCGAAAACAGTCCCCGTCACCTCTGTGGGTCGGAAAATCTCTTCAGTCATACAAGCTAGGGAAGCTCTTCCCTTAAGACACTCAGGCATGATTGGAAAAAAGGTAGAACTTTCAGAACCTAAGGATTTTGGAAGTCTTGCTTCCGCATCCTATCAAGACGAAGATGGGATGATAGCTAAATTAAGAAAGGAATTGGATGATTCCAAAAATTTTCAATCCGAACTCTCTGCTGATTCTGCTGAACTCAAATCCGATCTCCGCAAAGCTTACCGCGAGATTGTTTCTCTGCAAACCAACCTCAAGGAGTCACAGTTAATCATTAACGAATTAGAGAACTCCAAAAAAAGTTTATATAGAAATTCAGAAGGTGGACCGGCAACCGCTCAATCTGTTAGCAAAGAAATTAATCGTTTAGAAAGGGAGCTTGAGCAGGCGAGGGAAGACTTAAGGCAATCTAGGCAAAGTCTCCTTTTAGAACAACAGCGCTCCAACGCTATGATTAGCTCGATTACTACCGAGCTTGAAAGAACAAGGCGTGAACTCGATTATGCTCGTCAAATGGCTCATTCCAATGGAGCGAATTTTGAAAGATTAGCTTTCTTGGAGCGTGAGCTTGCTCAAGCAAGAAGAGCACTCGAGTCTACCCAACAAGAACCGATTGAGCCTGGTACCGATGAATTTGTAAATCTTCAGGAAGAGTTAAGGAAATCGCTTGGTGAAATCGCCCGTATGCAAATTGAGCTTTCTGAGAAAGATCAGATGCAGGAGGAATTGCTGCGATTGAAGAGCACCATGGAGCAGCTTGACGAAACCCCTTCTAGATCTGCAAGCCCAGCCTTCGTGAATAAGCTTCTTGTTGAACTCAATGCAGCCAATGATGAAATTGAGAGATTGCAAAAGGGGAATCTTGCCGACCGCGAGGGCTTGTCGGCCGATGTGATTACACTTCAGGATCAATTACAGGCTACCCAGACAGAACTCGATCAGGTTCGTAGGGAATTTGCTGATACCAAAGAAGATATTGCGAAACGCGAATTTGAATTTGCAACAACTATCAAGAAACTCGAAGAGGAGGCACAGATGGCTGAATCTGTTCTACAACAAGCTGCAGATGGTAAATTACCCATGGTTCCATTTGTTACTGAGATGGAAGAGGATCTGGCTGCCTCTGAATCCCGAATTCGTTTGTTGTCGGATCAGTTTGCAAATGAGCAAAAGAGAGCCACGGATGTGATCGATGAGCTTACGAATGAGTTAGAACTTGCTCAGGCTCGCAATAAACAAGCATTGGACCAGTTGGCGAGAAGAGAACTGGAAATCACCAACAAAGACCAAGAGGTTGTTTCCTTGGCCCAACAAAAGAAGGACTTGGAGGAAGAACTAGAAGTTGTAAAAGTAATTGCTGGTCAACTTCAGGATTTAAATCAAGTTCTCGAAGATACCAAAGAGACTCAAGTTGTACAAAGCCAAACCAGCGACCAGGTTGTCGGTTCTTTAAAAGACGAGTTAAATCGTGCCAAGATCGAACTGGTTGTGGCTCTGGAAGAGAAAGAGAAAATGCAGGATGAATTTTCAAACCGTCTCAACAATCTGGAAATGCAATTAGAGGATGCCAGAAATGAAATGTTTGAAGAACAGGAAACCTTTCAGGAAACGACCAGCGAGTCCAAGATTCTAGTTTCTGAACTTAAAACAGAGTTGGAAGCTGCCCGTGCAGAAATCGCACAGATGAAAAAAACAGGTTTTTCTGAGTCTGTTGAAACCAAACAGGCTGTAGCCCAACTTCAGGAAGCTTTGGGAACAATTCGAATCCTGCAGGAGAGTTTACAGGAAGCAGAGGCAGCCAATTTGGAAGTGGATAATTTAAGAAGCGAACTTGCGGATACCATGAGTGGTCAACTTGCTAAATTTGAAGAGGTTGAAGGTGAGAAAAATAAATTGAAAGATGAAATCCTTAATTTAGAAACCGAAATTTCGCTTCTTAGAGAGTCCAACAGTGGTGCTCAGGTTGCTCAATTAAAGTCTAGCTCCGAATTGCAGAGTCAGCTTGAAGCTTCGAATCAGGAAATTTCTGCACTTCGCAAAAGATTATCCCAG